>NZ_JAALEF010000262.1:0-3464 GCF_014145245.1 Dietzia sp. B44
GAGCCGGGCGACGGCGTCGACGCGGGCACCACCGGCGGCCGGGGTGAGGTCACCGTCAACGGCTCCACCGTCGCGCTGCCCTTCGGCCTGGACCCCGACACCACACCGGTGCTGGGCTCCTACCGTCGCGGTCCCCAGGTCGCCGCCGAACTCACGTCGGCCTGGTACGAGCTGCCCGCCCGCCGCCCCAACAGCCCCCTGCTGGTGATGGCCGCGGCCGGCCGCATCGGCAACGGCGATCTGACGATCGAGTACGGCCGACCGGGCCGGGTCGGCGCGGCGGGCCCCACCGACTTCGAGGTCATGGGCTCCACGACCCCCGTCGACATCGGTCCCGCCCCCGCCTGGCGCAACCTCAGGATCCCCCTCGAGTCGATCCCCTCCGACGCCGAGGTCGTCCGGGTGGTGGCGACCGACGGCAACCTCGACCCCGACTGGTGGCTCGCCGTGACCCCGCCCCGGAACCCCCGGCTACGCACCCTCGACGAGGTCGTGGGCCACACCGACCCGGTGCTCGTCGACTGGGTGGTGGCCCTGGCCTTCCCCTGTCAGCGCCCGTTCGTCCACAACGGCGGGGTCGCAGAGATCCCCCGCTACCGGATCCTCGCCGACCGCGAGTCCTCGGCCGCCGCGAACTGGTGGCAGAGCGCGGGCGGCGGCGGACCACTGCTGTGGACCACCCAGACGGTGGAGGCCGTCACCGTCCCCACCTACCTCGACCACGACTGGTCGCGGGACTGGGGTTCCCTCCAACGGTTCGAACCCCTCGACCCCGGGGCGACGCCCGCGGACCTCGTGCGCAGCAGTTCCGTCCAGTGGGGCTGGACCACGCCGGGTCCCATGAAGTGACCGTCGCCTAGAATCGGGCGTCGTGTCAGACTCCACCGTTGCTTCCGGCCCGGTCGCCGCCGACGCCCGTGTCGCGAGGCTCCGCCTCGTCGCCATCGTCAGCGGCCTCCTGGGCACTCTGTGCTTCCTCTCCCTGCCGTTCCTGCCGGTCACCCAGACCACATCGAGCGTGCAGTGGCCACAGAACGGATCGGTCGACTCGGTGACCGCGCCGCTGATGGCGCACTCGCCCCAGCGGTTCACCGCCTCCGTGCCCTGCACCCTGGTCGCGGACCTGCCCGCCGACGGCGGGATCCTGCTGTCCACCGCCCCGGCGGGTGGTGAGGAGGCCGGCGACCGGGCACTGTTCGTCCGGGCCTCCGCGGACACGGTCGACGTGGTCTCCCGCAACCGGGTCATCGTCTCCGCACCGCGGGAGGAGGTCGCCGCCGGGGACTGCACGCAGTTGACCGTGACCGCCGCCCCGACCTTCGTCGAGGCGGAGTTCGAGGGCATCGACGACGCCGCCCGCCGGGTCGATGCCGACGACCTCCGACCGATGGTCGTGGGCATCTACACCGACCTGCCCTCCGACACCGTGGTCCCCGACGGCCTCGAGGTGGCCGTAGAGGTCGATTCCCGCTTCACCACCGACCCGACCGCCCTCAAGTGGGCCGCCATCGTGATCGGGCTGATCGCCACCGCTGTGGCCCTCTGGGCCCTGCACGGGCTCGACCAGACCGACGGCCGCCGGTCCCGCCGGTTCCTGCCCCGCGGGTGGTTCAGGATCCGGCTACCGGACGTGGCCGTGATCGGCACGCTCGGTGTGTGGCATTTCATCGGCGGCAACACCTCCGATGACGGGTACATCATGTCGATGGCCCGGGCCGCCGACCCCGCCGGCTACATGGCCAACTACTACCGCTGGTACGGCGTCCCGGAGTCTCCGTTCGGCTCCCCGTACTACGACCTGCTCACGATGCTCGCGCACGTGTCCACCGCCAGCCCGTGGATGCGTCTGCCCGCGCTCGTCGCCGCGATCCTGTGCTGGCTCGTCATCAGCCGCGAGGTCCTGCCGCGGCTCGGCCGCGCCGCGCGCACCACCCCGGTGGTCGTGTGGAGCGCCGCCGCCGTGTTCCTGGCCTTCTGGATGGCCTTCAACAACGGCCTGCGGCCCGAGCCCGTCATCGCCCTGGGCGCGCTGCTGACCTGGGTCTCCGTCGAACGCGCCATCGCGACCCGACGCATGTTGCCGTACGCGATAGCGGTGATCGTCGCCTCGTTCTCGCTGGCCACCGGCCCCACCGGACTCATGGCCGTCGCCGCGCTGGTGATGGGACTGCGCCCGGTCCTGCGCACCGTCGTGGTGCGCGGGCGCGAGGTCGGGTCTCACCTCGCGCTGGTCGCCCCGGTGCTCGCCGCGGGGACCATGGTGCTCATCAGCGTCTTCGGCATCCAGTCCCTGGCCTCGGTGCTCGAGGCCATCCGGGTGCGCGGCGAGATCGGCCCCAACCTGAACTGGTTCGAGGAGTTCGTCCGCTACTACTACCTGATGATCCCGACGGTCGACGGCTCGCTCTCGCGTCGACTCCCGGTGTTGCTGGTCCTGCTGTGCCTCATCATGGTGATCGGCACCCTGCTGCGCCGCGGCAAGATCCCGGGCGCGGCCTCGGGGCCCGTCTGGCGCCTGGTCGGTGTGGTGGTGGGCACCGCGTTCTTCATGATGTTCTCCCCCACCAAGTGGACCCACCACTTCGGTGTCTACGCGGGGATCGGCGCGGCGATCGCGGCGCTCGGCGCCATGGCCATCTCCGCGTCCGCGGTCCGCACCGCCCGCAACCGGACCGTGTTCCTGGGGATCATCCTGGTGGTGCTCGCGCTGGCCTTCGCCGGACCCAACGGCTGGTGGTACGTCTCGAGCTACGGCATCCCCTGGTGGGACAAGGCGCCCAGTGTCCGCGGCATCGACGCGGCCACCGTGCTCCTGGGTCTGGCGGTCCTGACCTTCGCCTATGCCGGCTGGCAGCATCTCAGGCAGGACTACGTGGGCACGCAGGCGCCCAGGACGCGCGAGGGCCGGCGGCGGGTGCGGACGATCGCCGCCGCACCCATCGCGGTGGTCGCGGGTCTGCTCGTCGTGTTCTCCGTCGCCTCGTTCGCCAAGGGGGTCCACAAGCAGTACCCGGCGTACACGATCGCGGCCGGCAACTTCTCGGCCCTGGCCGGGAACCCGTGCATGCTCGCCGACCGCGTCCTGGTGGAGCCCGACGCCAACGCCGGCATGCTCACCCCGCTCGCCGCGACCCCCGGACCGGACGGCGCGATCGACCCCGCGGACCGCGCGGCGGCCATCGAGGCCGGCGACAACTCGGGGTTCACCCCGGACGGTGTCGCACCCGACCTGTCCGCGGACGCGGTGGTGGCCGATCCCGGTGCCGCCAACACCACCCAGGAGCCCGGCGGCGGCCCCTCCGTCACCACCGGCGAGAGTGCCGGCACCGCCGGTGGCCAGGGCGCCGAGGGCGTCAACGAGTCGACCGTCGCTCTTCCCTTCGGACTCGACCCGGCCACCACCCCGGTGCTGGGGTCGTACCTGGTGGGGCCGCAGCGCGAGGCGAACCTCGAGACCGGCTGGA
>NZ_JAALEF010000262.1:3520-7093 GCF_014145245.1 Dietzia sp. B44
CACCCGCTCCTGGTGATCTCGGCCGCCGGACGGATCGGCCGCTACGACGCCGACGGCCTGTACAAGTACGGGCAGGAGGTCATCGTCGAGTTCGGTCGCGCCGCCGGGGACGGAGCCGACGTGGTGGGAGAACCCGTCGTGCCGTTCGACATCGGCCCCGCCCCCACCTGGCGGAACCTGCGGGTCGACATGCAGGACGTGCCGGCCGAGGCCGACGTCATGCGGATCCTGGTCGACGACGACGACCTGACCCCCGACCAGTGGGCGGCGATCACCCCGCCGCGCGCGCCCGAGCTCGTCACGGTCCAGGAGCTCGTCGGATCGGAGTCTCCCGTCATGCTGGACTGGGCGGTGAGCCTGCAGTTCCCGTGCCAGCGGCCGTTCTCGCACTACGCGGGGGTCGCCGAGCTGCCGGAGTACCGGATCCTCCCGGACCGTCCACTGGCGGTGGCCGCCACCAGCACGTGGCAGTCGTACGAGTCGGGGGGCCCGCTCGGGTGGATCGAGGTCGCCCAGCGCGCCCGCACGATCCCGTCGTACCTGCGGCACGACTGGAACCGGGACTGGGGCTCCATCGAGGCGTACACCCCGCTGGGGACCTACCAGGAGGACCCGCCGGCGCCGGCCGAGGTGACCACCGGGACCGAGACCCGCTGGGGTTGGTGGCAGCCCGAGGGCCCGATCCTCGTGACCGACCCGGAGTCCTAGTCCGGGCTACCGGCCCGAGCCCCCAGGGCCCGGACACAGGGGCAGCGCGTCCCGCGTGGGATGCGCTGCCCCTTGTCGTCGGTGTGATGTCTCGGGACATCACACAAGCCCCGGCACACCGTACGTTCAGCCAGCACTACCAGGGGTCGGGGACGACGAAGGCCGGCCCGCCTCCGGAGAGAGCGGACCGGCCCAGGCGTGCTGCCGCGCGTCGGCTACAGCGGCGCGATGGGGTGCTTGCGCGGGGGCTCGTTGCGGACCTTGTCGCGCAGCTGGGCCAACGCGCCGCGCAGCACCAGACGGGTCTGCGACGGCTCGATCACCGCGTCGATGTACCCGCGCTCGGCGGCCGAGTACGGGGTCGCGATGAACTCGTTGTACATGTCGATCAGCTGCTTGCGGAGCTTGGGACCCTCTTCCGGGCCCGCCTCCTCGATCTGCCGACGCTGCAGCAGGTCCACCGCGCCCTCGGCGCCCATCACCGCGATGCGTGCGGTGGGCCAGGCGAAGTTGAGGTCGCCGCCGAGGTTCTTGGACCCCATCACGGCGTAGGCGCCGCCGTAGGCCTTGCGGACGACGAACGTGACCTTGGGGACCGAGGCCGCCACCACGGCGAAACCCATCTTGGCCCCGCGGTGGATGATGCCGAGTTTCTCCTGCTGCAAGCCCGGGAGATAGCCGGGGGTGTCCACCACGTAGACCAGCGGGATCGAGTAGGCGTCACACAGCATCATGTGCCGCGTCGCCTTCTCCGACGCGTCGATGTCCAACGCGCCCGACAGGTGCAGGGGCTGGTTGGCGACGACGCCGACGGACTCGCCGTCGACCCTGGCGAAGCCCGTGATGATGTTGGACGCGAACTGTCCGGAGGTCTCCACGAACTCGCCGTCGTCGAACATCCGCAGGAGCACGTCGTGCATGTCGTACGCGGCGTTGTCCGTGTCCGGGATGATTGAGTCCAGCTGACGATCCGACTCCGTGGTCTCCGCCTCGAGACCCGGGTTGATCCGCGGTGCCTTCTCGGCCGCCGAGGACGGCAGGTAACTCAGCAGGTTACGCACGTACATGAAGGCGTCGTGCTCGCTCACGGCCACGTGGTTGACGTTGCCGTTCTTGGCCTGCTGCAGGGCCGAGCCGAGTTCGTCCATGGTGACGTCCTCGCCGGTGACCTGCCGGATCACGTCGGGGCCGGTGACGAACATGTACGCCTGGTCCTGGACCGCGATCACGAAGTCGGTGGTCGCGGGGGCGTAGACGGCGCCGCCCGCGCACTTGCCCAGCATGATCGAGATCTGGGGCACGTACCCGGAGGCCGGGTACTGGCGCCGGGAGATCTCCGAGTAGTAGGCCAGCGAGGTCACGGCGTCCTGGACTCGCGCGCCACCGGAGTCGTTGATGCCGATGATGGGGCACCCGACCTTGATCGCGAAGTCCATGATGGCGCAGACCTTCTTACCGAAGCCCTCGCCGACCGACCCGCCGAACACCGTGTTGTCGTGCGCGTACACGGCCACCGGGCGACCGTCGATGGTGCCGCGACCGGTCACCACACCGTCCCCGAACGGGTTGTCCGGGCTCCCCGGAGCCTTGGCCAGCTGGCCCATCTCCACGAAGCTTCCCGCGTCGAGCAACTCCGCGATGCGCTCGCGCGGCGGGGTGTGGCCCGCGGCGTCGCGTCGGGCCCTGGCCCGCTCGCTGCCCGGGTCGCGGGCCTGCTCGGTCTTAACCCGCAGTTCAGCGAGCTTCTCCGCGGTGGTCCTAGCCGTCACGCGTCCGATCCCTTCAGTACTCCCGCGTCGATCTCGACGAGTCGACGCGCCAGGTGCTTTCCGACCGTACTGACCACCGGCTCGTCGACCACCGCGAGGTGGTCACCCTTGAGCTGGACCACCTCCAGATCGGAGACGATCCGGGCCCAGCCACCGTCGCGGTCGACGTGGGCGTAGCGGGGTTCGAGCTCGATGGCGCCCTCGTGCATACGCTCCGCACGGTAGAGCACGAACGGCACCTCCGCACCCACTCCCGACCACGTGGACAGGTCCGCGCTCTGCAGGATGCGGTTGTCGACGAAGCTGGCCCGCTGGTGCTCGATGACGCCCCCACCCATGGCGTTCGCCTCGGCGCCCAGGCCCTCCAGGAGCATTCCCAGTACGCCGTCCTCGCCGTGCTCGGCGAGGAACTCGCGCGGCACCTCCACGTCCAGGCCGTAGGTGCGCTTGGCGAACTTCGAGTAGCGCTTCCAGCGTGCCTCCGCCTCGTCGAGAGTGTCCGGGATCGGCTCGGACGGCTGCACGGTGTCCAGGAGGGCCACCAGCGCCACGACGTCGTCGGCGGCCCGCAACTGACGGGCGACCTCGACGGCCAGGGCGCCACCGAAAGACCAGCCGCCGAGCGCGACGGGACGCCCCGAGGCGATCTCCCGGATCCTGTCCAGGTACCCGGCGGCCCTCTCCTCCAGCGGCCCCTCCGTGCGCTCGACGCCGTAGACCGGGGTGTCACCGTCCAGCCGATCGACCAGCGGTTCGTATACGAACGACGATCCGCCGGCCGCGTGGAACAGGAACAGGGGTGTGCTGTCGGTGGAACCCTCGCGAAGAACGCGGATGTTGCCCTCCACCGCCACCTCGGTGAACGGGCGCAGCAGGTCGGCGACCTCCGCGATCGTCGTGGCCCCGGCCAGCTGCTCGGCGGTGATCTCGCCGCCACATCGGGTCGACAGCCGCTCGGCCAGTGCCGTCCGGGTGGAGTCGTCGAGCGCGGGCAGCGTCCCGGTCACCCCGGGTGCCGCCGTACCGGTGACCACGGCCCACGCGCCGAAGGCCATCCGCTCGGTGTCGTCCCGGGGGGCGATGGCGACGTCGGGCG
>NZ_JAALEF010000263.1:0-3090 GCF_014145245.1 Dietzia sp. B44
CCACCACCCGGAACCGCGCGGCCAGCGCGTCGAGCAGGTCCGGCCCCCAGCAGGCGCTCGACTGGGCCCAGCCGTGGACCAGCACCAGCGGGCGGGCGGCGGGGTCGCCGAGGACGCGGTAGGCGATGACGGTGCCGTCGGAGGAGACGGCGGACGAGACGGCGGGTGTGGGTGCAGAGTTCATGGGACTCATCGTGCCAGCCGCACATGAGTCGGCCGGGGCCGAGCGTTCCGGCCACACAAGCCGGACCGGGGCGGCTACCGTGGTCCAATGGCAACCACCACCACCCAGATCGACTCCGACGTCGTGGTCCGCACCTTCTTCGACGCCCTCGTCTCGAGCGACGTCACCGCCGCCGCCGACCTGTTGGCCGACGACGTGTGGTGGGCCAACATCGGGCTCCCCACCATCCGGGGTAAGCGCGACGTGGTCAAGGCGCTGTCGGCCATGGGCGCCACCGTGGACTTCGACGCGGAGATCCACCACCTCGCCGTGGGCGCACCGGCGGACCCGACCACCCCAGGCTCCCCCGCCATCGTGCTCACCGAACGCACCGACTACCTGGGACTCGGGCGATTCCGCTGCGGTTTCTGGGTCTGCGGACGCCTCGAGGTCCGCGACGGCCTCGTCTGCGGCTGGCAGGACTACTTCTCCAAGTCCGACATGGCCCTCGGCACGGTGCGCGGGCTGGTGGGGATGATCACCGGACGGGGTCGCTGAACTCGTCGTCGTCGAGCACCTAGTCTCTGGGACATGAGCTTCGATCACCCCGCCGCCCGTGAACGCCTGGCCGACCTCCCCTCCGACACCCGCATCGCGGTGGTGACCGGCGCCTCCTCCGGGATCGGCGAGGCCACCGCGCGCGAACTCGCGGGGCTGGGGTTCCACGTGGTCGTCGGCGCCCGGCGACTCGACCGGCTGCAGGCGCTCGCGGACGAGATCGGCGGCACCGCCATGCCCCTGGACGTGACCGATCCCGCCTCGTGCGAGGCGTTCTGCGCGGCCGTCCCCCGGCTCCACGTGCTGGTCAACAACGCCGGCGGCGCCAAGGGCACGACCACCGTCATGGACGCCGACGAGGAGCAGTGGCGGTGGATGTGGGAGACCAACGTCCTGGGCACTCTTCGGCTCGTGCGCGGCCTCATGCCGGTGCTCGTGGAGACCGGCGACGGCCTGGTGGTGACCATCACCTCGATCGCCGCGCTGGAGTCCTACGACAAGGGCAGCGGCTACACCACCGCCAAGCACGCGCAGGCCGTGCTGCACCGGACGCTGCGCGGGGAGCACCTGGGCCAACCCGTGCGGTTCACCGAGATCGCGCCCGGCATGGTGGAGACCGAGTTCTCGCTCGTGCGGTTCGACGGCGACGACGACAAGGCCGGCGCCGTCTACCAGGGATTGACCCCCATGGTCGCACGCGACATCGCCGAGATCGTGGGGTTCGTGGCGAGCCGGCCGTCACACGTCAACCTGGACCAGATCGTGGTCAAGCCGCGGGACCAGCACTCGGCCATGCGGGCCCACAGGCGCTGAGCGGTACGGTCCCGCGGTGGCGCGGGACCCCGTTGGCAGGTCCCGCCGACAAGGCCAGGCTTACCGATGTTCGGTTAGCCTTACTGACCTGGTAAAACGCTGTGGCCAGCCCTACTCTGGGAGCCCTGGGGCGCAACATGCCCCGGGCGAGTCTCGACGTCCGTCGAGGTCCCCGAGAGGAAGGGTGCCATGATCATGGCCAAGAAGTCTTCGTCGTTCACCGAACTCCTGTCCGCGCAGGTCGGCCACGAGTTCGCCGCGAGCCAGCAGTACATCGCGATCGCCGTGTGGGCCGACGCCAAGGATCTGCCCCAGCTCGCCGGACGCTTCTACCAGCACAGCCTCGGCGAGCGGAACCACGCCATGATGATGGTCCAGTACATGCTCGACCGCGACATCCCGGTGACCATCCCGGCCGTGCCCGGCCCGCAGGCCGAGTTCGAGGGCCCCGTCGCCGCGCTGCGGTACGCCCTCGAGCAGGAGAGGCAGGTCACCCGTCAGATCGAGTCGCTCTTCCAGGCGGCCCGTGCCGAGTCCGACCCGCTGGGCGAGCAGTTCATGCTGTGGTTCCTCCGCGAGCAGGTCGAGGAGGTCGCCAACATGAGCACGCTGGTGGCGATCGCCGAGCGCGCCAACGACGACTGGTTCCGGATCGAGGAGTACCTCGCGCGCGAGACCGACTCGTCCTCCAACACCGGCACCCCGCCCGCGGTCGCCGGCGGCGCCGTCTGACCGGACCCACAGGGTCCGGCGACCGGGAGCGGGTGGGGCAGGCGCGGGCGGGTCAGGCGCGGGTGTACTCCACGTAGCTCACCCCGCTGTCGAACCCGATCCGCCGGTGCGTGACCAGGGGCCGCGCACCGGTGGACCCGGCGATCAGCGGTCGCCCCCGGCCGATCACCACCGGATTGACCTTGAGCCGGAACTCGTCGATCTCGTCCACCAACGCCGCCGCCAGTTCCCCGCCACCGCACAACCAGATGTCGAGCGGGGAGCTCTCCGACTTGAGCCGGCGGACCAGAGTGACGGGGTCCTCGTTCGAGGCCGTGAGCCCCACCTCCGTCGGCAGATCACCCGGCCGATGAGTCACCACGTACTGGCGGAGGTGCGGGTAACCGCTGGCCAGACCCTCGTCTACCGCGACCTGATGGGTGGACCGGCCCAGCAGAACCGTGTCGAACACGCGTGGGCCGGTCCCCGCGAGACCGATCGCGCCGCGGACGTGACCGGGGATCGTCTCCGGGTAGTGCTCGATGAGCCAGGCCATGTGGTCGCCTTCGAGCGGGAAGAAGTCCGTCCGTCCATCGGGGTCCGCGATGAACCCGTCGGCGGTGACGGCGATGTAGTAGATGAGCTTGCGCATGGATGAGTCCCTCCGTGGTCTGCGATCGGGTGACGTGGGGTGGGGTCAGCCGAGCCGGATCACGTCGTCCACCCCCACCCGGTCGCAGAAGCCCTCGTCGTGGCTCACCAGGAGCAGGGCCCCGCGCCACTGGGCGAGAGCGTCGGCGAGCACCTCCACGCCGGCGAGGTCGAGGTTGTTGGTGGGCTCGTCC
>NZ_JAALEF010000264.1:0-4404 GCF_014145245.1 Dietzia sp. B44
GAGAGAGCGACCGCCCGCCGGAACACGGTCGGCGACGGCCTGGCGGCGCAGCCCCATGCGCTCGTAGGCGAGGGTGACCGCCACCCCCGCGAGCAGTCCGGCCACCGCCCAGCCGCCGAGGACCCACACCGCGTGCCCCAGGCCCGCGTCCCAGCTCGAGTCGAAGAACATGATCGACCGCAGTCCGAGGTAGGCCTGGTGCATCGGCTGGAGGTTGCCGATCGCGACGAACACCTGCGGCAGCATCTGCGTCGGGGTGGCTCCGCCCGACGTCGGTATCCCCAGCACCACGAACACGACCAGGTTGACCAACAGCCCGGCGTTCCCGATCGCCGCGATGATCGTGTGTGCACACACCCCCACCGCGACGATCACGAGGTTCGAGAACCAGAACATGTGCCACGGGTCGTACCCGGTGACCCCGATGATGTGGGCGACGAGAAGGCAGAGCCCGGACACGAGCGGGGCCGTCACGAGTGTGACCACCCACTTGCGGGCCAGCGTCTGGAGCCGGCCGAACGGGGCCACGTGCACGTGCAGCGCCAGAGGTCCGATCTCCAGGGGGATGAACCCGAGCCGGGCGTCGAGCACGGCGGAGATGATCATCGCCCCGGTGAAGCCCGCGAGGATCACGATCAGCGCGTAGAACATCGGCAGCGAGGCGTTCGACACCCCCTCCGGCAGCGGGTTCCACGCGGTCACGTCGATCCCGACCGGGTCCTGGAGTGCGAGGGTCGCGGCGGCGCCGATCGTCCTGCCCTCCGCCTCGGCGAGCAACTGTGAGTCGGCGAGCAACCTGGGGCCCATCCGGTCGCGGAACGACTCCTGCATCGCCTCGGCCATGGTGTTCATCACCTGGCTCGACACGATGGAGACGCGGGGCGAGTACTCGACCGTGACCCGCGCGGGCGCGGGAGGTTCCGCCGCATCCCCCTCTTCGGTGGCCGCCGCCTCGACCAGACCGACCACCCGCTCGCTCAGGTCGGCGGGGATCCTGATCGCCCCGAAGTACGATCCGTCACGCAGTCCCTCCTCCGCCGTCCCGGGGTCCACGACGTGAAGCCGGATCTTCTCCCAGTCGTTGTTCTGGAGCAGGCCGGCGGTGATCTGCGATCCCACGTCGAGGTCCCGCACGCCGATCGGCGTGTCCAACGAGGCTCCGCGGTCGGAGTCCACCACCGCCACGGGAATGTGCCGGGCGTGGGCCTGGGGATCCGCGGTGCCGCCCAGATACATGAACGACAGCAGGAAGAACAGTCCGCAGACCAGAACCACCGCGCCCGCCGAGTGTGAGGCGAACTCGCGGAAGCCGCCGGTGTGGCCGGAGTCGGTCATGGTGATCCTCATTCGTGTGGAACGCCGGTCGACCACACGGCCGACCGAGACGAAGTTACTCCTGCCACCGCGGGTATCGTGTACCCGTCCCCCGGAGCGTCCCCGCCCACGTCACGGGGCCGCCCGCAGGCCTGATCGCAGGACTGCCACCCGGGACGCCCGTCCCGTCGTCTCCCGAACCGGATCGAGGTCCCATGCCCGCCCTGAGGTCCCGCACCAGCACCGCCGGACGCAATGCGGCGGGGGCCCGCGCACTCTGGCGCGCCACCGGCATGACGGACGCCGACTTCGGCAAACCGATCATCGCGGTCGCCAACTCGTACACGCAGTTCGTCCCCGGGCACGTGCACCTGAAGAACGTCGGCGAGATCGTCGCCGAGCAGATCACCGCGGCGGGTGGCGTCGCGCGCGAGTTCCACACCATCGCCGTGGACGACGGCATCGCCATGGGTCACGCGGGGATGTTGTACTCGCTTCCCAGCCGCGAGATCATCGCCGACTCCGTCGAGTACATGGTCAACGCGCACACGGCCGACGCCCTGGTGTGCATCTCGAACTGCGACAAGATCACGCCGGGGATGCTCAACGCGGCGATGCGTCTGAACATCCCGACCGTGTTCGTCTCCGGCGGCCCCATGGAGTCCGGCTTCTCGGTGGTCGTCGACGGCGTGGTCAAGGCCGGTTCCGACCTCGTCACCGCGATCTCCGCCTCGGCCAATTCGGCGGTCGACCAGGAGGGCCTCGACGCGATCGAACGCTCGGCCTGCCCCACCTGCGGTTCCTGCTCGGGCATGTTCACGGCCAACTCGATGAACTGCCTGACGGAGGCCCTGGGCCTGTCGCTGCCGGGCAACGGCTCCACTCTGGCCACCCACAGCGCACGGCGCGAGCTCTTCGCCGAGGCCGGCCGGGTCATCGTGGACCTCTGCCACCGCTACTACCGGGACGACGACGCCTCGGTCCTGCCGCGGTCGGTCGCCACCAAGGAGGCCTTCGCCAACGCCATGACGCTCGACGTGGCCATGGGCGGGTCCACCAACACGGTGCTGCACATCCTCGCCGCCGCGCAGGAGGGTGAGGTCGACTTCGATCTCCACGACATCGAGCAGATCTCCCGTCGGGTGCCGTGCCTGGCCAAGGTCGCACCCAACTCGGACTACTACATGGAGCACGTCCACCGGGCCGGTGGCATCCCGGCGATCCTCGGCGAGTTGTACCGCGGCGGTCTGCTGGAGACGGACGTCCACTCGGTGCACTCCCCCTCTCTCGAACAGCACATCGCGGACTGGGACATCCGCAGCGGTACCGCCACCGAGCAGGCGATCGAGCTGTTCCACGCCGCACCCGGCGGGGTCCGCACCATCGAGCCGTTCTCCACGGACAACCGTTGGGAGTCGCTGGACACGGACGCCGTGGACGGCTGCATCCACTCGGTCGAGCACCCGGCCACCGCCGAGGGCGGGCTGGCCGTGCTCCGCGGCAACATCGCGCCGGACGGATCGGTCTTCAAGACCGCCGGCGTGTCCGAGGCGAACTTCCACTTCAGCGGCCCGGCGCGGGTCGTGGAGTCGCAGGAGCAGGCGGTGTCGGTGATCCTGGACAAGACCCTGCAGCCCGGCGAGGTGCTCGTGGTGCTCTACGAGGGCCCGGCCGGCGGCCCGGGCATGCAGGAGATGCTCCACCCCACCGCGTTCATCAAGGGCGCCGGCCTGGGCACCAGGTGCGCCCTGATCACGGACGGCCGCTTCTCAGGCGGCTCGTCGGGACTGTCCATCGGGCACATCGCCCCCGAGGCCGCCGCCGGCGGCCCGATCGGGTTGATCCGGGACGGAGACGTCGTGACGATCGACGTGGCCACACGATCCATCTCGGTGGAGGTCGACGACGACGAGCTGGACCGTCGCCGGGCCGAGAAGGGACCCCTCCCGTGGCGTCCGGTCCACCGCGAGCGGGAGGTCTCCACCGCGCTGCGGGCATACGCCTCGATGGCGTCGTCCGCGGACAAGGGTGCCGTGCGGATCCTGCCGGGCTGACCTCCACGGCCCGCCGCCGCGGTCAGCCCGCGGTGACCGCCGGGCTGTCGGTCGTGGACATCAACGGGTTGCTGCCGTTGAGCAGGTACCAGATCACCCCTGCCGCGATCACGGCCAGCAGCAGCCAGATCACTCCGCTGAACCGGGGGCGGTGCGACCACCGCCACCTGCGGTCGACCGACCAGCGTCCGGCTCCCGCGAAGAGGAGTGCGAGCAGGGCGGCGACGTACAGGATCGACGTCTCGAGCCCACGGGTCGTCTCGCCGAGGAGCGGCACGGGGTCGTCACCGGTCAGCCGGACCGCGAGACCCAACCCGACCAGCCCGAGCAACCCGGCCGCCGCGACCGGCGTCGCCAGGCCCACGACGAGCAGGATCCCCGCGACCAGCTCGACGACCCCGCCGGCGATCGCGAGCAGTCGCGCCTGCTCGAAACCCGACTCGGTGAGGGTCTGCGTGAATCCGTCGAGTCCCGGGCCGCCGAACAGGCCGAAGAGCTTCTGCAGACCACGCATGGCCAACAGGACGCCCACCGCGAGTCGGAGGAGGAACAACCCGAAATCGGTCGTGCCGCGCCGGGAGATCTCGTCGCGGGGGGCGGGGTCGATCGTCGTGGGCTGGTCGCCGAACGGCAACGGCGCCGACGTGTCGTATCCCCCGGACTCGGAGAACTGCGAGTAGTCCGTCCGACCCGCCGCGGGGAATGCCGTGGTCGCCGAGTCCGCGGTCCCCGTGCCGGAACCGGCCCCCGTCGCGTTGGGGACGTCGAGCGGGTAGTCGACATCGTGGATGATCTCGGTTCGGGCGTCGTCTCCGGGCTTTGAGGAAGTCACCATGCGACCATAGGCCGCTTCCCCGGCACCCGCACCCAGGACACGGCGCACCGTAGGCTTGTCGCCATGAGATCGCTCTCGCTGCTGGTGGTCCTGGCCGTCGCGACGGCCGGGTGCGCGAGATTCGACGACCGTCTCGCCGCGCCCTTCACCCCCGCCCCCGGACCGGGGATGGGCGCGGCACCGCCGTCCAGCCCCCCCGGC
>NZ_JAALEF010000265.1:0-4717 GCF_014145245.1 Dietzia sp. B44
GTGGCCACCTCGGCGACCGAGTCCAGCGGAACCCAGACGGAGGGATCGATCATCGCGACGGCCCGCTCCCCGGCACCGCGGACGTCGACCAGGACGGGCGCGACGGACCCGGACGATCCCGCGTCCGCCAGTTCCGCGGCGAGGTCCGCGGCCGAGACGGTGGGGACGTCGTCCAGGTCGGCCGGTCGGACCGCGCAGGTCTCGTCGGTGCCCTCCGGCAGGGACGTCACCGGGGCACGGGACGGGTCCGGCCGGATGGTGACGGTCCGGTGGGTGGTCTCGAGGAGGTCCATAAACACGAGCCGGCCGAGCAGTGGCCGGCCGGCCCCGGTGATCAGCTTGACCGCCTCCATCACCATCATCGACCCGACCGTTCCGCACAGTGCCCCCACGACGCCGGCCTCGGCGCAGCTCGGAACGGAACCGGGCGGCGGCGGGGCCGGGTAGAGGTCGCGGAGGGTGACGGGGTCGACGGGCGCGGGCGGTCGCGACCAGAAGACGGCGAGCTGGGCCCGGAAGCGGTCGATGGTCCCCCAGACGACCGGGATCCCGGCGATCTCGCAGGCGTCGGAGACGAGGTACCGGGTGGCGAAGTTGTCGCTTCCGTCCATCACCAGATCGTGACCCTCGAGGAGGGCGTCGATGTTCACCGCGTCGAGACGGGCGTGGACCGCCTCGACCCTGACCCCGGGTGCCAACTCGGCCAGTCGATCCCGGGCCGACTCGACCTTCGGGCGGCCGATGGCCGGTACGGAGTGGATCACCTGCCGTTGCAGGTTGCCGAGGTCCACCTCGTCGTCGTCGATCACGGTGATCCGCCCGACACCCGCCGCGGCGAGGTACATCAGGACCGGCGCGCCCAGTCCCCCCGCGCCCACCACGAACACCGACGCGGCGCGCAGGCGACGCTGCCCCTCGTCACCGATGGCCCCGAGCAGGAGATGCCGGGAGTAGCGCGCGCGCTCCTCCGCCGAGAGCTGCGGCACCGGATCCACGAGAGGGGGGAGCGCCCCGGACACCCCGCCGGTCACGGGGTTCACCGGGCCACCGGCGGGCCGTCGGGGAACGGCCACGCGTTGTACAGGCAGGTGTCGTCGTTGTCCGGGACCACACCCTCGTTGTCGAGCAGGAAGATCTCGTTGTTGGCGACCCCGAGGGTCTGTTGCATCATGATCGGCGCGAGCGCTCCGTCCGCGGGGCACGGCTCGTGATCCGGGTAGCCGATCGCGTGGCCGACCTCGTGGTTGACGAGGTACTGACGGTAGGACCCGATGTCCCCCTGGAAGGACCGCGCACCACGGATCCACCGGGCCAGGTTGAGGTAGACCCTCTCGGTGGACGGGTTGTAGCAGCTGGTCTCGAGCTCGATCTCGTATCCGCAGTTCTCGCGGACCGTGAGGGGACTGGCGAGTGTCACCCGGAACGCGGGCTCGTCCCGGGCCGTGCGCCGGAACGCCACGGCCCCGTCCGCCGTCCAGCTCTTGGGATTGGCCAACGTCGCATCCACCATCCGGGCCACCGAGTCGTCGCCACCGAAGTCCGTCGTGTCGACGCCCTCCTCGACCTCGACGGTGTAGGTGAACTGCTCGGCGTCGGGACGCCCGACACGGTCCGTGCCCCCGGGCACGATCCGGAACCGACCCTCGCCGGCCTCGGCGAACGGTCCACCGTCCGGCAGCTCCCCGCTCGGGGGCACCTCACCCCGGGGTGGCTCCCCCATGAGCGCCGGCGTCTCCTCCGCCTCGCCGACGGCCGCGCCGTCGCCCGCCCCGGTACCCGTCACGGAGTCGGCTATCACGAGTGCCGTGAGCACGACCAGCACCGGGATCGCGTACGCCCGCCAGCCCCACGTGGTGAAGAACCGACCGACGGGGCTCTGCTTGCGCAGGTGGTCCCTGGCGCCGGGGACCGAGCGACGACGACCGGGGGTCGTCTCCTCCGCCGGATCCCACGGGGCCCGCAGCGGCTCACCGTGGGGAGGGTAGTACGGAGAGCGGTCCCCGCGGTGTGCCGGAGCGTCAGCCCGCGAGGTGGACCCGGCGTCGACACCGTCCGACGTCCGGCGACGGCCGTCGCTCATCCGCACACCTCCACGTCCGCTCCGGTCAGGCTCGAGTCAAGGTCTCCACGATCCCACATCCCGAGGTGGTCGCCTTCTCCGGCACTCCGCCCGTACGGGTATTGTCCGTCTGGCCCGGTCGACCGTCGACCCGACGTCCGGGAGGACAGGAGCCAGACGATGACAAGCCCGGGCGGACCGTCCCCGACGGCTCCGGGGCGCGCCAGGGCGACCCGGCTGCCCCGAGGAGCCCGACGACGCCAGCTCCTCGACGCGGCGGGGACCGTGTTCGTGGACCAGGGTTTCCACGCCTCCGGGATGGACGACATCGCCGTCCTGGCCGGGGTCTCCAAACCGGTGCTGTACCAGCACTTCGATTCCAAGCGCGACCTGTACATCGAGGTGCTGCGGCATCACGTGGACGAGCTCCTCGGCCGCATCCGGGCGGCGCTGGACTCGACCTCGGACAACCGGCGTCGCGTCGAGGCGGCGGTCGACACGTTCTTCGCGTACGCCGATTCCGACACCCGCGGCTTCCGGCTGGTGTTCACCTCCGAGTCCGGCGACGAGGAGGTCCGGCGCGAGCTCGACCGCGCCACCGACGGCTGCATCGACGCCGTACACGACCTGGTCAGGGGCGATTCCGGGCTCGACGCGCACCGGTCGCGTCTGCTCGCGGTGGGCCTCGTGGGTGCGAGCCGGGTCAGCGCCGGCCACTGGCTCGACGCGGGCCGACCGATCTCCCGCGCCGACGCCGTCTCCACGACCGTCACCCTGTGCTGGGGCGGACTGTCGAAGATCCCTCGTCAGGGCGGGGACCGGCCCGCCCCGGACGCCTAGGAGAGGAACCCGACCGCGCGCCGCGCCGACTCACCGATCTCGACGTAGGCGACCCGGTCGGTCGACACGAGATAGCGCCGACCCTTCTCGTCGTCCAGCTCCAACACTGCCTTGCTCTCCGCGGTGAGAGCGGCCTCCACGCGGGCGTGCACGTCCTCCGGGTTCATCCCGGTCTTGAACACGAGTTCGCGATTGCTGTCGGCGATGCCGATCTTGACCTCCACGGTGCCTGCCCTTCTCATCGTCGGCGCATGTCTCGCCGTCGTCGGTGATACGTGGGACCCAGGCTAGCCCGGACCCGGTGTCCCGCGGCGTCACGGGATAGGGTGGACCCACGTGGATCACACCCGCGCCCGGTCCGCTGGTCGGACCCCGCACCGAGGATCCGCGTGGAAATGTGCGCGCGCCCCGCTCGCCGAGGCCGTCCATCGGAAGGCCCGTCCTCCCGCGCGCGAGACGAGAAAGGCACCGCCCTGTCCACTACAGATGTGACCACCAGCGAAGTCGACGGCATGGCCACGACGACCGCGGTCGTCGACGCCCCGTCCTCCGACTCCTCCCCCAGCTTCGCCGAACTCGGCGTCCGCCCCGAGATCGTCACCGCGCTCGGTGAGCGCGGCATCACCCACACCTTCGCCATCCAGGAACTCACCCTCCCACTGGCGCTGGCGGGGTCCGACCTCATCGGCCAGGCCCGTACGGGGATGGGCAAGACCTACGGCTTCGGCGTCCCCCTCCTGCACCGCATCTCGACGGGCGAGGTGACCCGCGAGCTCGACGGCACGCCACGGGCCCTCATCATCGTTCCCACCCGCGAGCTGTGCGTCCAGGTCACCCAGGACCTCAAGATCGCCGCCACCGGTCTCACCGCCCCCGGCGGGTCGGGAACCCGGCCGCTCAAGGTGCTGGCCATCTACGGCGGAACCCCCTACGAGCAGCAGACCGACGCCCTGGAGAAGGGCGTCGACGTGGTGGTGGGAACCCCCGGCCGTCTGCTCGACCTGGCCAACCAGTCGAAGCTGGTGCTCGGCAAGGTCGAGGTGCTGGTCCTCGACGAGGCCGACGAGATGCTCGACCTGGGCTTCCTGCCGGACATCGAGAAGCTGCTCCGGATGGTCCCGGAGCAACGGCAGACCATGCTCTTCTCGGCCACCATGCCGGGACCGATCATCACCCTGGCGCGGACGTTCCTCACCAAGCCCACGCACATCCGGGCGGAGGCCGCCGACTCCGGCGCCACGCACGAGAACACCACCCAGTTCGTCTACCGGGCGCACTCCATGGACAAGCCCGAGGTGGTCTCACGGATCCTGCAGGCGGACGGACGCGGCGCCACGATGATCTTCTGCCGCACCAAGCGCACGGCCCAGAAGCTCGCCGACGACCTGGCCGAACGGGGCTTCCGCGTGGGGGCGATCCACGGCGACCTGGGCCAGGGCGCTCGCGAGAAGTCACTCAAGGCGTTCCGCACCGGGGACGTCGACGTCCTCGTGGCGACCGATGTCGCGGCGCGCGGAATCGACGTCGACGACGTGACCCACGTCATCAACTACCAGTGCCCCGAGGACGAGAAGACCTACGTCCACCGGATCGGCCGCACCGGTCGGGCCGGCCGCAAGGGCGTCGCCGTCACCCTCGTGGACTGGGACGACCTGCCCCGCTGGGGACTCATCGACAAGGCGCTCGGCCTGGGGCACGGCGAGCCCGCCGAGACCTATTCGACCTCCCCCCATCTGCGCGCCGAGCTCGGCATCCCTGAGGGCGCGGGGGGCCGGGTCGGGGCCGCGACCGGGACCGGCTCAGGCCGGCGACCGGCCG
>NZ_JAALEF010000266.1:0-10527 GCF_014145245.1 Dietzia sp. B44
CCGCCCACGCCTGCTCCGCCAGGGCCGGTGTCGCGGCGGCCACGACCGTGCCGCCGTCCAGCGGTTGCCGACCGTCCGGTCCGGTGATCACGCCGCCGGCCGCCTCGATGATCGGGATGAGGGCCACGATGTCGTAGGACTTCAGGTCGGACTCGACCACCAGGTCCACCCGGCCCGCGGCGAGCATGCAATAGGCGTAGCAGTCCCCGCCGAAGCGCTGCAGGCGCACCCGGGTGGCGAGGTCGTCGTAGCGTCGGCGCAGCTCACCGTCCCCGAACATCGACGGGTGGGTGGTGTACATGATCGCCTCGGACAGCTCGTCGCACCCCGACACGTGCAGATCGAATGCCTCCGGCCCGTCCGATCGGCGACGTACGGTGGCGCGTCCGTGGACCGCGGCGAAGGTCTCCCCCAACACCGGTTGGTCCATCCACCCGGCGACCGCCCGGCCGTCCTCCACCACCCCGACGAGCGTGCCCCACCCCGCCATCCCCGTGAGGAAGGCCTTGGTGCCGTCGATCGGGTCGAGATACCAGGTGCGGGGGGCGTCCGCGGGCCCGGACTCGCCGTTCTCCTCCCCCACCACCCGGTCCCCCGGCGCCATCGACGAGATCCCGGCCCGCAACAACGCCTCGATGTCGCGATCGGCCTCGGTCACCGGGTCGTACCCCCGCCCCCCGCCCTTGTCGCCGGCGACCAGCGCCTCGAGCTCGCCGTGGAAGTGGCGGCGGGCGATCCTGCCGGTGGCGGCGAGCAGCTCGTCGAGGTGCTCGATCAGGTCAGGGTCCAGGGGGCGGTCGGGCCTCGCAGTCATGGCCCCATGGTGCATCACGGCCACCGGTCGCACGCCGGATCCCACCGCGACATACTCGTTCCCACCCCTCTACACGTGCCCATCCGGATAGCGTGAGCAGACCGAACCGCACGGACGGAGCCGAGATACGTTGAACGACCTCGTGGACTTCATCTCCACCCGCCGGCTCCAGCTCGCCACCGACTCCTGGCAGCACGTCAGCGCGACCGTGCAGGCGGTCCTGCTGGCCACGCTGCTGTCGGTGGCCGTCGGCGTGGCGGTGTACCGCAGCAGGGCCGGCTCCGCCGTGGCCACCGGCCTGGCCGCCACCGCGCTGACCGTGCCCTCGTTCGCGTTGCTGGGACTCCTCATCCCGATCCTGGGGCTGGGCGTGCTGCCCACCATGACGGCACTGGTGATCTACGCGGTGCTGCCGATCCTGCGCAACACCATCGTCGGACTCGACGCCGTCCCCGCGGCCACCGTGGACGCCGCGCGCGGGGTCGGGATGAGCCGGATCGGGGTCCTGGGCCGGGTGGAGATCCCGCTGGCGTGGCCGTCGATCCTCGCCGGGATCCGCGTGTCCACCCAGATGTCCATGGGCATCCTCGCGATCGCCGCCTACGCCAAGGGCCCGGGCTTGGGGAACCTGATCTTCGCCGGGCTATCCCGGGTGGGGACGCCCACCGCGCTGCCGATGGCGCTCACGGCGACCGTCCTCATCGTCGTCCTCGCGCTCGTCCTCGACGCGCTCCTCGTCCTCCTCGGACGCCTCACCATCAGGGGGAACCAGTGACCACACCCACCGCGCACGACGCCGGCGCCGTGTCCGGGGTGCCCATCACCCTGGACGACGTCACCAAGGTCTACCCCGGCCAGGACCGACCGGCCGTCGACCACGTCTCTCTCGAGTTGCCCGCCGGACGCACCACCGTGTTCGTGGGTCCCTCCGGCTGTGGCAAGACCACGACGATGCGGATGATCAACCGGCTGATCGAACCCACCTCGGGGACCATCACGATCGACGGCCAGGACAACCGGACCCTCGACGCCGACACCCTGCGGCGCCACATCGGCTACGCCATCCAGGCGTCCGGCCTGTTCCCGCACCTGACGGTCGCCCAGAACGTCGGGACCGTGCCCCGGCTCCTCAAGTGGAGGAAGTCGCGCGTGGCGGACCGCGTGGACCAGATGCTGGAGCTGGTGGGCCTCGACCCGGCCGACTACCGCGACCGCTACCCCGCCCAGCTCTCCGGTGGCCAGCAGCAGCGGGTCGGGGTGGCGCGCGCCCTGGCCGCGGACCCGCCGGTGCTGCTCATGGACGAGCCGTTCGGCGCCGTGGACCCCATCACCCGCGCCTCCCTCCAGGACGAGCTCATCCGCCTGCAGGAGGAGCTGCACAAGACCATCGTCTTTGTCACCCACGACTTCAACGAGGCCGTCAGGCTCGGCGACCGGATCGCGGTGCTCGGGCCCGGCTCGTCGGTCCTGCAGTTCGACTCCCCCGAGGCGATTCTCGCCAACCCGGCCGACGAGACCGTGGCCGGCTTCATCGGCGACGACGCGGCGTTGAAGACACTGACCCTCCGGCGGGTGGGGGACGTGGTCCTCGGAGAGGCGACAACGGCGAGGGAGTCGGAGGACCCGGCCGACTTCGCCTCCCGCGTACGCGGGACGGACGACGAGTGGGCGGTGGTCCTGGACGACTCCGGGCGCCCCCTGCGCTGGGTGCGCGGGGACCTGGTGGCGCGGATGCCCGACCTGCGTTCGGGTGGCCAGCCGGTGGCCGGCACCGTGACGGTCGACTCCACGCTCCAGGAGGCGCTCGACGGGCTGCTCTCGACCGCCAGCGCGACCACCGTGGTGGTCGACCGTTCCGGGGCGTACCGGGGGACGATCGGCATCGACGACCTGGTGGGAGAGCTCCGGCGCATCCACCACCACCACAACGTCCCCGGTTCCCCGGACCCCGCGGAGCGCTCGTGAGCGCCGCGGCGACCGCGTCCCGCGCCGCGTCCCGCGCGGACTCGGCCCGGTTGGTGGTCCAGCCGGTCATCATCACGCTGGCCGCGGTGGGCGTGCTGTGGTGGGCCTTCGGGACCGAGCTCGACGAGACCCAGAGGGCCTCGCTCAACGCCTCGTCCATCACCCAGCGCACCCTCGAGCACGTCCAGATCACCTTCACCGTGGCCGCGATCGTGGTCGCGGTCGGGGTGCCGCTGGGGATCCTGCTCACCCGCCGCCGGATGGGTTTCCTCGCGCCCGTCGCCATCGGGATCGCCAACGTCGGCCAGGCGGCACCGGCGATCGGGTTGATCGTGCTGCTGTTCCTGGCCACCAACCGGACCGGCTTCTGGATCGGAGTCCTGCCCGTGGCCGTCTATTCACTGCTCCCGGTGCTGCGCAACACGATCGTGGGGATCCGGAACGTGGATCCCGCGCTCATCGACGCCGCGAGGGGACAGGGCATGACGACGAGCCGGGTCCTGCGCACGGTCGAGTTGCCGCTCGCGGTGCCGTTCATCCTGGCCGGGCTCCGCACCACGCTCGTCCTGGCGGTCGGCACCGCCACGCTGAGCTTCCTGGTGGACGCGGGCGGGCTGGGCATCTTCATCGACACCGGCTATCGACTCCAGGACACCACCACACTCGTGGTGGGTTCCGTCCTGGCGGTGTGCCTGGCCCTGCTGGTCGACTGGCTCGGCGGGGTGGGCGAGGTCCTGTTCAACCCGAGGGGGCTGCGATGACCACCGTGAAGCGACTCCTCGCCTCGTGTCTGGCCACCGTGCTCGTGGCGACCGGGTGCGGGCTGAGCGACGGCGGGTCCGTGCCCCTGCCCGTGGGCCCCGGCCCGGACGGCACCGTCCCCGCGCTCGAAGGGGTGCGCGTGACGGTCGGCGGCAAGGACTTCACCGAGGGCGTGATCAGCAGCTACCTGGTGGAGTTCCTCCTGGCCGCCGCCGGGATGGAGGTCTCCGACATGTCCTCGCTGGCCGGATCCAACAGTTTCCGGCAGGCCCTGGTCACCGGCCAGGTGGACATCGGGATGGAGTACACGGGCACCGCGTGGATGAGCTATCTCGGCAACTCGGAACCCATCCGCGACCCCGAGGGGCAGTGGGTGGCCGTCCGGGACGCCGACCTCGAGGCCCACGACATCCGGTGGCTGCCCCCGACGACCGTCGACAACACCTACTCGTTCGCCATGAGCCGGGCCACCGCGGAGGAGACCGGGCTGCGCACGTTCTCCGATTACGCCCGGCTCGTCCAGACCGATCCGGACTCCGCCGTGACCTGCATGGAGACCGAGTTCTCCGTGCGCCGTGACGGCTGGCCCGGGCTGGCCGAGGCCTACGGTTTCGACGCGGCCACGGTCCCGGTGCCGATCATGCAGCCCGGGATCATCTACCAGGCCACCGCCACCGGCCGGGAGTGCCGGTTCGGCGAGGTCTACACCACCGACGGCCGGGTCAAGGGCCTCGACCTGGTTGTCCTGGAGGACGACCAGCGCTTCTTCCCCGTCTACAACCTCGCCACCGTGGTGCGGGGCGAGTTCCTGGACGCGCACCCCGAGATCGAGGAGGTCCTCGCGCCGCTCGTCGAGGTCCTCGACAACGAGGTGATGGTCGAGATGAACATGCGGGTCGACGTCGACGGCGACGATCCGGCGCTGGTCGCGAGGGATTTCCTGGTGGACCGGGGACTGGTCTCCGCGGAGTGACCGCGCGTCCGGTCGTGCAGAGCGCGGCGAAGAGGCGAACAATCGGGGTCAGGTACCCGAGGAGGACACTCATGACCAGGAACCCGCTGGCCGCGATCCCGAGGTCGGCATCGCGCCTTCCGCGGATGGCGCCGGACATGACGCTGCTTCCGGCCGGTCGGATCGTCACCCTCACCGACGACGTCACCACCAGGCTCTACGACACCGGCGAGGAGCACCTCACGCCGGTCGTCCTGCTGCACGGGATGGCCGCCACCGGGATGCTCAACTGGTATCAGACCTTCCAGCGTCTGCGGGGCGAGTACCGGCTCATCGCCTACGACCAGCGCCGCCACGGGATGGGCCACGGCGGCCCGTTCGACTTCGGGGCGCTGGGCGAGGACGTGCTGCGCGTCTCCGACCACCTGGAGTTGGAGAAGCCGGTCATCGGCGGGTACTCGATGGGCGGCATCGTCGCCCAGCTCGCGGCCCGGCGCGACCCCTCCCGCCTCGGCGGACTGGTGTTGGCCGCCACCGGTACCGGTGCCCAGCGCAACGCGCTGGAGAAGATCACGATGGGATCGCTGACCCGGGGCGCCCCCGTGCTCAACGCCGTACCCGTCGAGGTGGCCAGGGAGATCGACGACGAGGTGCCCAGCGCCTACACCTGGGCGATGCGGGAACTGGCCTCCGTGCCCCTCGCGACCCACAGGACGGTGATCACGGAGGTGGCCCGGTTCAACTCCACGTCGTGGCTCCACGAGCTGGAGCTGCCCGTCGCGGTCGTCAAGACCATGCGCGACATCGCCTTCCCCCGGTGGATCCAGGACGAGATGGCCGATCTTCTGCCGCACAGCGCGGTGTTCCCGATCAGCGCCGGCCACGCCGCGTGCGCGACCCATCCCGGGACCTTCGCCCGTCGGATGCGCACGGCGATCGGCTGGGTGGTGTCCAACTCGCATTGAGGACGCACCGCGATCGCCGAGGCCGGTGCCGTCGGCGGGGTTGGTGCTGCTACAGCGCGGAGTACCGCACGGCCGTGACGACGAAGACGACGATCGCGACCCCACCGAGGACGACCCCGACCAGTCCCCGGCGCGGGTCCGGCTCCTGGTTGGTGAGCCACCCCGTGGGCCACCGCGCGAGCAACCCGAAGGCGACGGCCATCAGCGCGGCGAGGAACGCGATGATGTTGAGCAGTGGAACCCAGGACAGCGCCAGGGACCCCACCCCCAGCACCAGTGACCGGGTGCCCAGGTCCATGCCCTCGGACGATCTCTTCCTCGGGGAGGCGGCGTCGGAACGGGGGCGCAGCGGCATACGGCCAGCCTAACCGCGCCGCCCGGAAATCGGCTCAGCCCAGGAACTGCTAGGCCAGGAACTGACCGTCGACGAATCCCGCCAGCAGGACCGCGAACCCGCCCATCTCCCCCACGATGAGTGCCAGCATCCCGACCCGCAGCATGGTCGACGGGTGTTCGAATTGGTTGGTCGTGTCCCGCAGCGCGCCGTGGACGATGTAGCTGGCGATCGCCCCCACGAAGAAGAACACCAGGACCCCCGCCGCCGCGAGGTTCACCCACGTGGGCCAGCTGCTCAGCTCCACGAACGCGGCGATGAGCAGGATCGCGAAGGAGTAGAGCAGGGCCGCCCGGTGCGCGATGTCGACGTAGGGGTGCGCGAGGTGGTCCGCGCTCGTGGCCATCTGCCGGTACTTCCACACCCCCAGCCCCAGGGCCAGCAGGAAGACCAGTCCGGCGGCGAGCAGCGTGAGCCGCGTGTCGAGGCCGAGATCGACCGTCACCGCCGACAGGGTGGGGGAACTGAGCGGGTCCATGGGTCCTTCCGGGGACGCTGAGCGATACGGCTGACTCGAGTACTCACCGACCCTAGGGCAGAGTCGGGCACCGCACCGGGGTCACCTCGCCCGACGGTCACCTCGCCCGACGGTCGCCGGGCCCGGGATTGTCGTCACGTCGGGCCACCCACGAGAATGCTGCGTATGCCACGACTCCGAGAACTCGCGGGCCGGCCCGACGTCAGGACCGACCTGCTGCAGATCGTCAAGAGCGTGATCGCCGCCACGGCCGCGTGGTGGCTCTCGGCGCACGTCCTGGACTCGCCGTTGCCGTTCCTGGCGCCGTGGACCGCCCTGCTCACCGTGCACGCCACCGTCCACAGGTCGCTCTCCCGGGGAGTGCAGACGACGGTGGCGTCCGCGATCGGCGTCGGCCTGTCCTTCCTCATCGGGTTCTACCTGGGCGTCAACGTGTGGACCTTCGCCCTGGCGATGTTCGTGGGTCTGGCCGGCGCCCGGATCACCTGGATCCGGGACGAGGGCGTCGCGATCGCCACCACCGCGGTGTTCGTGCTCTCCAGCGGGTTCTCCGACCAACAGCCCCTGCTCCTCGACCGCATCATCGAGGTCGCCGTCGGGGTGGGGATCGGCGTGCTGGTCAATCTCCTGATCATCCCTCCGATGCGGGATCAACAGGCGGCCAGCCACGCGGACCTCATCGACCGCCGGATCGGGGACATCCTCATCAACATGTCCGACGAGTTCTCCACCTCCTGGGAGACCGACGCCGCCGACGCGTGGAGACGCGAGATCGAGTCGGTGTCCGACGAGGTCGAGACCGCGTGGGGAACGGTGCACTTCGCCCGCGAGAGCCGCCGCTCGAATCCCCGCCTGGCCCGCCAGCGCCTCGGCCGCGGACAGCCTGCCGGCGAGGGGGTCGACTACGAGGAGGTGCTGGGTCGCGTCGACGAGGCCGTCTCGCACATGAGGCACCTCATCCGCACTCTCCACGAGGCCACCTATGCGGAGGGGCCGTGGGACGAGCGCTTCCGCAGCGAGTGGGCCTCGATCGCTCGAGACGCCGGCCACGCGATAGCCGATCCCGATGCCGAGATGGCGTCCATCCACGACCGCCTGGTGGGGTTGACGCACGCCATGGCCGAGGACGGCCGACTGCCCCGGGACTCCTGGCCGGTCTACGGCTCGTTGCTGACCAGCATGTTCCACATCGCCGTGCTGATCGACGACGTCGCCTCGGAGCGGGAGGTCCGGTAAGGGGCCTAGCGCTCCCCCCGGCCGGCCTCCCGCTGTTCGGCGTCCAGGCGGGCGACCCTCCGGGCCCCGGCGAGTTGCCGATAGGAGGACTCGACCAGCTCGGCGACCTCGTCCCAGTCCACGGAGCCCGGATCGCCCGCCCCGTGTTCCCCGGGCCGGTCCAGTGGCAGCGCCCGCCATCCCCGGACGCCGACGTAGGCGGGCACCACGATGCGCGGGTCCTGCTCGAGGGCAGGCAGGTCCTCGGGGTCCGGGAGGAACAGCAGGGCGCGGGCGAGCAGGGGATCCGCGTGGTCCCCCTTGACCGTTCCGCCGTAGGAGGCGAAGACCTTGGTGGTGTACCAGTTCGGCCGCCCGTGCGAGATCTTCTCCGCGGCGTCGGGGAGCGCCAGGCAGATCCGACGCAACCGGGCGAGCAGCGGATCGGAGTCGTCGAACATGATCGGGTGGCCCATGCCTACAGCTTCACGTCGTTGTAGGCGCGCTCGTCCTCGATCGGCTCCAGGTGGGTGGTGATGTGGGAGTGCGGGAGCGCGGCGTGGATCTCCTGCTCGACCTTCTCCACCAGATCGTGACCCCGCTCGACACTCCAGTCGCCGGGGACGAGCGCGTGGAACTCGACGAACCGCCACCGGCCGGACTCGCGGGTCCGCAACTCGTGGAAGTCGACCCGACCCGGCTGCCGGTGCCTGTCCAGTACCTCCTGGATCGCCCTGTTGTCCTGCTCGGGGAGTGTCGCGTCCATCAGCCCCATCCCGGACTCGTGGACGAGCCTGTACCCGATGAACAGGATGTTCAGCCCCACCGCGATCGCGACGACCGGATCGAGGAACTCCCAGCCGGTGATCCACACCAGGGTCACCCCGACCACGACGCCGACCGAGGTGACGACGTCGGTGATCAGGTGTTTCCCGTCGGCTTTCAGGGTCGGCGACCGGTGTCGGACCCCGGCCCGGATGAGCAACGTCCCCACGATTCCGTTGATCACGGCCGCCACGACGGAGATCGCGAGGCCCAGTCCGAGGGACTCGATCGGCACGGGGTTGATGAGTCGCTCGACACCCGTGTAGAGGATGAAGGTCGCGGCCACGAAGATCATCGCGCCCTCGACCACGGCCGAGAAGTACTCGGCCTTGGAGTGGCCGTACTGGTGGTCGTCGTCGGCCGGGCGCTCGGCGACGGTGATGGCGATGAGCGCGACCACCGCGGCCACCAGGTTGACCACCGACTCGGCCGCGTCGGCGAGCAGGCCGACCGATCCGGTCACCCACCAGGCCACCATCTTGAGCGAGATGGTGACGATCGACGTGGCCACCGACAGCCACGCGAACTTCTTGAGAGTCGACACGTCATGTGAGCGTAGTCCGCTCGTGGGACGACGTCCCCCCTGCCGAACGCCGGATGTCGGTAGGGTCGTGGACATGCATGTAGGACTTGCCTGGCTCGCAGTTGCGGTGTTGCTCGCCGCCGGTGAGGCGGCGGGCGGGGAGTTGTTCCTGATCATGCTCGCCGGAGGTGCACTCGGCGGGGCCGCCGCGGCCGCGCTCGGCGCGCCGGTCTGGGGGCAGGCCCTGGCGTTCGCCCTCGTCTCGATCATCCTCGTCGCGGGGGTACGACCCCTCGTGCGCCGGCGCCTCCTGTCCGCGCTCCCCGAGCACGACACCAACACGGCCGCGCTGACCGGACGCGACGGCACCGTGGTCGAGGCGATCGGGCCGGCCGGCGGCCTGGTGCAGATCGCGGGGGACACCTGGACGGCGCGCCCGCTCATCGAGGGCGAGACGTTCGACGCGGGGGACAAGGTCCTCGTGCATGAGATCGAAGGGGCCACCGCGATCGTCGTGCGTGGCATCTAGAGAGCGCGAGTCCGACACACAGCCGACAGCACGACACAACAGGAGGAAACCATGGGTGGCTTGATCTTCCTTGCCGTCATCGTCATATTGATCGCCTCGGTGGTGGTGAGCTCGGTGAAGCTCATCCCGCAGGCGGAGGCCGCGGTCATCGAGCGGCTCGGCCGCTATCAGCGCACGGTGAGTGGTCAGCTCACCCTGATCATCCCGTTCATCGACCGGGTCCGCGCGAAGGTGGACCTGCGCGAGCGGGTGGTCACCTTCCCGCCCCAGTCCATGATCACCGAGGACAACCTCACGCTGAACATCGACACGGTCGTCTTCTTCCAGGTCACCGACCCCAAGGCCGCGGTCTACGAGATCAACAACTACATCGTCGCCGTCGAGCAGTTGGCCACCACCACGCTCCGCAACGTCGTCGGTGGGCTCACGCTCGAGCAGACGCTCACCAGCCGCGACATGATCAACAAGCAGCTCCGTGGGGTGCTGGACTCCGAGACCGGCCGCTGGGGCCTGCGCGTGGCCCGTGTCGAGCTGCGGTCCATCGACCCGCCGCTGTCGATCCAGGAGTCGATGGAGAAGCAGATGAAGGCCGATCGCGAGAAGCGCGCGACGATCCTCACCGCCGAGGGACAGCGCGAGGCCGCCATCACCACCGCCCAGGGCGCCAAGCAGGCCTCCATCCTCGACGCCGAGGGCAACAAGCAGGCCTCGATCCTCAACGCGGAGGCCGACCGGCAGTCGCGCATGCTCCGTGCCCAGGGTGAGCGGGCCGCCCGCTACCTCGTGGCGGAGGGCCAGGCGGCCGCCATCGCCCGCGTCAACGCGGCCGTCAAGGCCTCCAAGCCCACGCCGGAGATGCTGGCCTACCAGTACGTCCAGAACCTGCCGGAGATGGCCAAGGGCGACGCGGCCACGATGTGGATGATCCCCTCGCAGTTCGGGGACTCGCTGGAGAACTTCGCCAAGGCCGTGGCCAAGAAGGACGACGACGGGGTGTTCCGCTACGAGCCGCCCGCCACCGATGACGACGCGGATCTGCCGTCGGCCCCCGAGCACTGGTTCGACACCTCGACGGACCCGGAGATCGCCCGGTCCGTCGCGGCCG
>NZ_JAALEF010000266.1:10563-11971 GCF_014145245.1 Dietzia sp. B44
CGCCGCGGAGGGGGCGTCGTCGTCCGCGACCGCCACGGAGAAGCCGAAGTCCAAGCCCAAGCCCGGGGTCTTCGACATGGTCCCCTCGTCCGAGGGCGGGATCGCCCCGGACGACACCCCCGCCCTCTCGGGCCCGCAGGGGGCACAGCCGGGGCAGCCCGCCGGCATCGACCCCGGCGTGGATCTCGAGCAGGGCCTGCAGCAGGGCGCATACCCGGTCGACGAGGCCGGCCGGGACCGTCCCTGACCCGATCCGGCCGGGTCGCGGGCGCCGCCACGACCACTGGAAGTAACATGCCCGTGTGGCACGTAACAGTGGACGCGGTGGCGCCCAGCCACCCGATGCCGAGGACATCCGTCTGATCGAGGCGGCGGCCTCGGTGTTCGCGGAACGCGGTATCAAGGGCGCGAGCACCGACGACATCGCCAGAGCGGCCGGGGTGACGCGGGTGACGTTGTACCGCCGGCTCGGTCCGCGCGAGCAGATCCTCCGCGCGCTGTACGCCCATGAGGCGCAGCGACTGATGATGTCGGTCAACGCGCGGTTCACCCCGTTCGAGTCCCTCGAGTGGGATCCGGTCCGGCACGTCGAGGACCTGCTCGTCGGTACGGTCTTCGACATCCGTAGGAGCGAACTGCTCCAGCGCCTCGTCGAGGTGGACAAGGTCGAGGCCATGGCGATGCTCGCCGGTCAGTCCGACTCGGTTCTGGGCGCGATCACCGGGATCGTCGCGGAGTTCATCCGGAGCACCTGGAACGCCGACGTCCACACCCGACCGATGGACGCGGACGAGTTCGACACGCTGTCCCGCGAGGTCGGCAGTGTCGTGGGCCGCTTCCTGCACTCCATCGCCGTGATGCCGGACGGCCCGCCCGTCCTGGAGACCGAGGACGAGATCCGGGCGCTGGCGCGGCGGGTGCTGGTCCCGATGATCCTGCAGCGCTGAGGCAGTGCCTCAGAGCGCTGCGGGCACCTTCTCCCCGCCCAGTTCATGGGCCAGCGCAGCCCTGAGCCCGGGGTAGCGGAACGGGTGGTCGACCGCGCGCAGGAGCGCCGGGTCGACCCTCTGGTCGGCCAGCGCCAGCTCGTCCGCCCCGCGGCTGCCCAGGACCAGGCCGGGCGCGAAACCGGGGACCGGGACCACGGTCGGACGGTGGAGCACCGAGCCCAGGACGCGGGTGAACCGCGCGTTGGTGACCGGTTCCGGAGCGACGGCGTTGACTGTTCCGGTCAGCGACGGGTCGACGACGGCACGGAGGTAGATGTCGGTGAGGTCGTCGAGTGCGATCCAGGACATCCACTGCCTGCCCGACCCCAGTCGCCCACCCAGGCCCGTCCGGGTGATGGCGGCCAGCGGGGGCAGCATCCCGCCCGCTCCGGACAGGACGAGCCCGGTGCGCATGGTCA
>NZ_JAALEF010000267.1:0-6105 GCF_014145245.1 Dietzia sp. B44
CGGCGCCACCGGCGACATCGCGGACGCCGGTGGCCGGCACTCCAGGTCTGACGGGTCGCAGGGTCTCGGCACCCATGACACCGGCACCCATGACACCGGCATCCACGACCGGACGGGGCGTCACCCGGACGACGTCGATCCGGCCGCCCACCCGGACCGGGAGCCGGGCGTCGTGGACAAGGTGTTGGGACGGAACCGACGGGACGAGCAGGGGCGCTGACCCCCGGTACGTCGGACCGACTGCAGGGCCCGCGGGAGATGATCCCGCGGGCCCTGCAGTCATTCCCGGGTGGTCAGGCGGCGGCGCCGGTGGTGACCCGGGCGTTCTTCACCCGCTCGCCGAACAGGGGACCGTACAGGGCGCCGGCGATGAGCGCGCCGAGGATCGGGGCCACCCAGAAGAGCCACAGCTGACCGACGGCCCCGTCGCCGTTGAAGAAGGCCACGGCGGTCGAGCGGGCCGGGTTCACCGAGGTGTTGGTGATGGGTATCGAGATGAGGTGGATCAACGTCAGCGTCAGCCCGATCGCCAGGGGTGCGAAGCCGGCGGGGGCGCGGCGATCGGTGGCTCCGAGGATCACCCAGATGAAGATCGCGGTCAGCACGACCTCGATGATCAGGGCCGAGAGCAGGCCGTACCCGTCCGGGGAGTTGGCGCCGAAGCCGTTGGCGGCCATGTGGCCGGTCGCCTCGAATCCGTCCTTGCCCTTGGCCACGACGAGTATCAGTGCTCCCGCGACCAGACCGCCGACGACCTGGCTGACGATGTATACGGGGGCCTTGGCCCAGGGGAGGCGCCCGGCGATGGCGGCGCCGACGGTGACGGCCGGGTTGAAGTGGCCGCCGGAAATGTGGCCGAGCGCGTACACGCCGGTCAGGACGGTCAGGCCGAAGGCCAGGGAGACACCGAGGTAGCCGACGCCCACGGGGACGTCTCCGGTGTCTGCGGTGGCGACCTGGACGGCGGCGAACACCGCCGTGCCGCACCCTCCCAGTACCAGCCAGAAGGTGCCGATCACCTCGGCCGCGATCACCGCCGTCCCGGACGGGGTGCCGGGGGACGTGTCGGACGGGGTGCCGGGGGACGGTGCGGACGGGGTGCGCGGGGACGAGTCGGACATGGATTGACCTCCGGTGGTGTACTCCCCGGGATCGGGGGAGGCGGGAACGTGGTGGTGAGTGTTTCCGCTGAGCACACGCTAGCGCTGCCGGGGTCCCGCCGCGCCGGTTCCGCGACCTGTCAAGCGGTCCCGGCGAGGTGAGCCTCGGTCAGGGCGCCAGGAGAGTCGGGAGAACCGCCGCGGCGGTGTCACGGAGGTGGACCGTCACCCCGTCCGTGAGGCCGGAGGGATCGGGGTTGACCTCGACGACCGGGATCCCGAGGTCGACGGCGATGCCGGGGAGCGATGCGGCGGGATGGACGAGACCGGAGGTGCCGACGACCAGGACCGCGGTCGCGGCGGAGATCGCGGACACCGCGGCGTCCCAGGGCTGCCGGGGGAGCATCTCTCCGAACCAGACCACTCCCGGTCTGGCCCGTCCGCCGCACCGCGGGCAGTCGGGCGGCGCGAGCCGGTCCACGGGGTCCTCCGGCGGCGCCCCCACCTCCATCGGGGCCCCACACTCGTCACACCGGTGTGCGAAGAGGCTGCCGTGGAGATGGTGCACCCCGGCGGAACCCGCGCGCTCGTGCAGGTCGTCGACGTTCTGGGTCACCACCGTCACGCTGCGGTCCCGGGCGGCGCGGGCGATCGCGAGATGACCGGCATTCGGCTCGGCGCATCCGACGAGGTGCTCGCGCCAGCGATACCAGGCCCACACGGAGTCCCGGTCGCGGTCCCAGGCCTCCGGGGTCGCGAGGTCGGCGGGGTCGTGGCGTGCCCACAGTCCCGTCCGGGAGTCCCGGAAGGTGGGCACCCCGCTCTCCGCACTCATCCCGGCACCCGTCAGAACGACGAGAGGCCCACCGTCGCCGAGGGCGAGACGGGCCTTGCTCATGTCGGGGTGGGGCCGGTCGGACCCCACGCCGTCGCTGATCACGGGACGAACGCGGAACCCACCAGCGGCAGTGAGACACAATTGGAGGTCCCGCCGCCGGCGAGGGTGGTGGTGACGCCGCCCTGCAGGAGCATCAGCACCTGCCCCGGGCCGGTGTCGGCGACACCGTTGAGGGTCGCCGGTCCGCCCGCGTTGATCCCGTTGTAGCTGAGCACGGTGGTGCCGCGGCGACCGTTGTTGATGTTGAACCAGTCCACGGTCATGGGCTGCACCTGCTGGGGTGCGACGCCCTCGGTGCCGAGGGCGGTGAAGATGAAGCCAAGGTGGCCGCCCGGGATGCCGGGCAGGGGCAGGCCGGCGGGCCCCGGCACGGCGGTGGCGGCCCCGACCGCGGTCTGTTCCCCGTCGATGCAGTTCTGCATGATGGTCGGGTAGGCGAACTGCGCGATCACCGGACCGTTCTCGGGCAGCGGGGTGCCCGGCTCGCCGGACCCGCGGAAGAAGCCCACCAGCCGGGCGATGGTGCCCCGGGTCTCCTCGGGGATCCACTGCTGCTCGGAGAGGTTCTCGATGGCCTGCAGCACCGGCTCGGTCGGGCGGCCCAGCTCGTCCAGCGACTGGGCGCTCGCGGAGGCGGGGACGGCGAGCGACACGGCCATGGCGGCGACTGCACCGAGACCTAGGGTCCTGAACGAGTTCCTGAGCGAGTGGCGGGTCACTGGCGAGTCCATTCTTCGGATGAGGCGGACGGACCGGTCGGCGGGCCGACCAATCGACGGCTCGATGTTCTCACAACGTTTACAGGTGTGGATACCGGAGGCCCGGTTGCTGTGGCGTCTGTGGCCAGTGTGGCAGAAGATACTTGTGATGTAAATAACAGTCGCCGCCGCGGGTGTGGCGTCGCCCGCTCGGGATGACTGTCCGGAGGCCGATGCGGGTAATGTGGTCACGCACGCGCGCTCGACCGGACGCGCTTGTGGATCACGCGGGAGTCCCGCAGATTCCCACCACGCGCCCGGCGGCCACAGAGTCGCCCGTGGCGCCGAAAGCCTCTGAGGGAGAACCCACCGTATGGCCCTGACCGAGTTCCGCAACGTCGCCATCGTCGCGCACGTCGACCATGGTAAGACGACACTCGTCGACGCGATGCTGCGCCAGTCCGGAGCGTTCGACGAACGCGCGGAGCTCGTGGACCGGGTCATGGACTCGGGTGACCTCGAGCGTGAGAAGGGCATCACGATCCTGGCCAAGAACACGTCGGTGCGGCGTCTCGGCGCAGGGTCGGGCGGCGCCGACCTCGTCTTCAACATCATCGACACCCCCGGCCACGCCGACTTCGGCGGCGAGGTGGAGCGCGGCCTCAACATGGTCGACGGCGTCGTCCTGCTCATCGACTCCTCGGAGGGTCCGCTGCCGCAGACGCGGTTCGTCCTGCGGAAGGCGCTGGCGGCATCCCTTCCGGTCATCATCGTCGTCAACAAGACCGACCGTCCGGACGCCCGCATCGACGAGGTCGTCGAGGACGCCCAGGACCTCCTCATCGGACTCGCCTCCGATCTCGAGGACCCGGACGCCCAGGCCGCGGCCGAGCGCGCGCTCGAACTGCCCGTGGTGTTCGCCTCCGGTCGCGCCGGTAAGGCCTCGACCACGCAGCCGGCCAACGGCCAGGAACCGGCCGGGGAGAACCTCGACGAGCTCTTCACGCTCCTGTACGACGTGATCCCCGCGCCCCGCGGTGACGCCGACGCGCCGCTGCAGGCCCACGTGACCAACCTGGACGCGTCCAACTTCCTCGGTCGTATCGGTCTGGTCCGTATCCACAACGGCCGTCTCCGCAAGGGTCAGCAGGTGGCGTGGATCCACAACCTTCCCGACGGCGGTCAGGAGACCAAGTCCGTGCGGATCTCGGAACTCCTCGCGACCAAGGGTGTCGAGCGGATGCCCACCGACGAGGCCGTGGCCGGCGACATCGTCGCGGTGGCCGGGATCAGCGACATCATGATCGGCGACACCCTCGCGGATCCGGAGAACCCGGTGGCGCTGCCCGCGATCACCGTCGACGAGCCGGCGATCTCGATGACCATCGGCGTCAACACCTCCCCGCTCGCCGGCCGCAACGGCGGTACCAAGCTCACCGCGCGGATGGTCAAGGCGCGTCTCGACCAGGAGCTCGTGGGCAACGTCTCGCTCAAGGTCCTCGACACCGCGCGCCCCGACGACTGGGAGGTCCAGGGCCGCGGCGAGATGGCGCTGTCCATCCTCGTCGAGACCATGCGCCGGGAGGGCTTCGAGCTCACCGTGGGCAAGCCGCAGGTCGTGACCCGGGTCGTCGACGGCAAGGTCCACGAGCCGATGGAGCACATGACCATCGACGTGCCCGAGGAGTACCTCGGCGCGGTCACCCAGCTCATGGCGGCCCGCAAGGGGCGCATGGAGCAGATGGGCAACCACGGATCCGGATGGGTCCGGATGGAGTTCCGGGTGCCCGCCCGGGGGCTGATCGGCTTCCGCACGACCTTCATGACCGAGACGCGCGGCGCCGGGATCGCCAACTCCGAGTCGGCCGGCTACGAGCCCTGGGTCGGAGAGATCCGCTCGCGGCACACCGGTTCACTGGTTGCCGACCGTGCCGGCAAGGCCACCGCGTTCGCGCTGCTCAGCCTGGCCGACCGCGGCGACTTCTTCATCGAGCCCGGTTCCGAGGTGTACGAGGGCGTCGTCGTGGGCGAGAACCCGCGATCCGAGGACATGGACGTCAACATCACCAAAGAGAAGAAGCTCACCAACATGCGAGCGGCCTCCTCCGATACGACCGAGACCCTGCAGAGGGCCCGCAACCTCTCGCTGGAGGAGGCCATGGAGTTCTGCGCCGGCGACGAGTGCGTGGAGGTCGGACCGGAGGCGATCCGCGTGCGCAAGGTGCTGCTCACCGCCAATGAGCGGGCCAAGGCCCGCAGCAAGTCCAAGTCGCGCGAGCAGCAGTCGGTCAACTGACGAGGACCCTGGTGGCGACGAGGGGGGCATCAGTTCGTCGGCGCGGCACGAGCGTTCTGGCAGCCGTGCTCTCCCTCGTCGTCGTCACAGGGTGTGTGGCCGATCCGCCTCCGCCCACCGTGGTGGGGGAGGAGCGTACCGACGGGGAGTCCGTCAACCTGTCCAGTGGCGGGGTCCTGCTGGCCCTCGACCGCGTCGACCCGGGCTTCAACCCGCATCTCCTGGCCGATCAGGGAGTCGACACGGACCTGGTCGCCTCCCTGCTGCTCCCGAGCGCGTTCGTCCCCGGGCCGGGCGGTGAGCCGGTGCTCAACCGCGACCTCCTCGTGTCCGCCGAGCCCCTGCCGGGGAGCCCGCGGACAATCCGCTACACGATCGACCCGCTGGCCCAGTGGACCGACGGGGTGCCGGTCGCGGCCGAGGACTTCGAGTACCTGTGGCGGCAGATGACGACCCAGCCCGGAGTGGTCGACCCCGCCGGGTACGAGCAGATCGTCGAGGTGCGGTCCGGCGCCGGGGGCAAGGTCGTCGACGTGGTGTTCGACTCCCCACCGACGCAGTGGCGGACGCTGTTCGCCGACCTGCTGCCCGGGCACATCCTCAAGAACGCCCCGGACGGTTTCCAGGGCGCGATGTCCAGCCTCCCCGTGATGAGCGCGGGACCGTTCATGATCCGGTTCGCCGACATCGGTCGGGGCGAGATCGAGTTCGTACGCAACGACCGGTACTGGGCGCGCGCGCCGGAACTCGATCAGATCCTCGTGCGGCGGGCGACAGGGGCCGGACAACTCGGCGCGGCGTTGCGTGGAGGACCGGGATCACTCGCGATGGTCTCGGCGACACCGTTGGCCGCGGACGTCTCGGCCACCGTCCACGGGGTCCGCGCCGTGACCGTCGACTCCTCGGCCCAACTCGAACTGGGCTTCAACACCGTCGCCCCGGCGGTCCGCGACCCGGAAGTGCGGCGCGGCCTCACGGCGGCGGTGGACCCCGAGGTGGTCGGTCGGATCGTCACCGGACAGTCCGACCCGGCCGTCACGACCTACCCGTTCCCGCCGGGGTCCGCCAGCACCACGACCGGCGACGGGGCCGCCGTGGAGCGCGCGCTCCGCG
>NZ_JAALEF010000268.1:0-1778 GCF_014145245.1 Dietzia sp. B44
GCGTTCGCGCTGACCTTGACCAACTCGGCGGTCGCCAGGTCCGTCACGATCACCGGACACGGGTCCGAGTCCAGGATCGGCGCGTACGCCCCGCGCACCGCCTCTTCGACCGACCCACCCGGCTCACGCACCCCGATCACGATCCGATCCGGCGTGAGCGTGTCGGCCACCGCGAAACCCTCCCGCAGGAACTCCGGGTTCCACGCCACCTCGACGTGCACCCCGGCGGGGGCGTGCCAGTCGGCGATCTCCTGCAACCGCGCCGCCGTCCCCACCGGCACCGTCGACTTGCCCACCAGCACCGCATCCGCGGTCAACAGCGGCGCCAATCGGGCCACCACGTCCTCCACATACGAGGTGTCGGCCGCGAACTCCCCCTTGCGCTGCGGGGTACCCACCCCGATGAAGTGCAGGTCCGCGAACTCCGCGGCCTCGGCGTAGTCCGTGGTGAACCGCACCCGACCGGACTCCACCTGCCGCCTCAGGATCTCCGGCAACCCCGGCTCGTAGAACGGCACCTCACCGGCCCGCAGGCGCTCGATCTTCGCCTCGTCCACATCCACACCCAGCACCTCGTGACCCAACTCGGCCATACAGGCGGCATGGGTGGTCCCCAGATACCCGGTCCCGAACACGGTCATACGCATAGCGCAGTTCTACCGTCCCCGGACGACCTCCCGGGAACACCGGGGTGAACGCGGGACGAGCGTACTGTGGCCGGGCCCGGGTCGCCGACGGGCCTGGTTCGGCAACAGTCCCGGTCAGCGGAAGTTGAGGTACGCCTTGGAGGCGGTCGGGCCGCGCTGTCCCTGGTACTTCGAGCCCGTCGCGGCGGTGCCGTACGGGACCTCGGCGGGGCTGGACAGCCGGAACAGGCACAGCTGGCCGATCTTCATCCCCGGCCACAGCGTGATGGGCAGGTTGGCCACGTTGGACAGCTCGAGGGTGATGTGCCCCTCGAACCCCGGGTCGATGAACCCGGCGGTCGAGTGCGTGAGCAGACCGAGTCGACCGAGGGAGGACTTTCCCTCGAGCCGGCCCGCCAGGTCGTCGGGAAGGGCCAGGCGCTCGAGGGTCGCCCCCAGGACGAACTCGCCCGGGTGCAGCACGAACGGGTCCCCTGACGCGGGTTCGACGAGTTCGGTGAGGTCGTCCTGCTGCTGCGCCGGGTCGATGTGGGTGTAGCGCGAGTTGTTGAACACGCGGAACAGGCTGTCCAGTCGGACGTCGATGCTCGACGGTTGGATCAGCGAGGAGTCGAGAGGGTCGATCGTGAGCCGCCCGTCGGCGAGCTCGGAGCGGAGGTCACGGTCGGAGAGCAGCACGGTCTAGAGGGTATCGCGACCCCCCGGCGAGCAGGCGGAGCTGGGTGCCCAACTCGGTGACGCTCACGCACGCCTCGGCGAAGGGCAACCGCTCCCGGTGGATGCGCCCGTCGCGCCCGACGAGCTCGATGTCCACCCCGGCGCGGTCGATGCCGACCAGCAGTGGCCGCTCGGCCGGGAGGCAGCGGCACACGCGCAGCGCCATCCGCGGCACCACCTGGCAGCGCGGGTCGTTGAGATGGTCCAGCCAGTGCCCCTCGAGGTCGGCGAAGGGGTCGGGCCCGGAGGTCGCCAGGTCCTCGGGGTCGATGTCGGTCACCCCGTCGTCGTCGGTCAGCACGATCCGCTCCGCGCGGAGCCGGACCAACGCGACACCGGTCCCCACGTCCAACAGGACGGGGTCGGGGAGGTCGCGGGCGATCTCGCCCGCGGTGCGGCGCTGGGCGCGCACGC
>NZ_JAALEF010000269.1:0-6341 GCF_014145245.1 Dietzia sp. B44
CCCGCACCCGCACCCGCACCCGCACCGAATCATCCCGTGCCATCCCGCGCCGCCCGGAGTCCCTTCTTTTCCACGGACACTCTCCCGCCGGCACTCCGCCGAACCCCGTCGGACCGTCGCCCCACACCCCGCTGACCTGCGATGCCCTGCACGCCGCGTGCAGGGCATCGCAGGTCAGGCCCACGGAATCCACGCCTCCACACCGTGTCAGATCTCGAACATACTATCGAACCATGATCGCGACACCTCCCCCTGCTTCCGACGACGTCGAGCCTCCCGAGGCGCTCATCCCGCCTCCCGGATTCACCACGTGGATGGGGCCCGCACTCCCCGTGCTGGTCCCCGAGGCGTTCGCCCGGTGGGACCCGGGCCAACAACGCGGCTACCTCGCCCAGAGGACGATCTGCGCGGCCGAGGGTCGGACGCTCGCCTACGCCTACGACTGTGTCCGTTCCGCCACCGATCGTTTCGCCACCGAGCACGACCGCCATCGTGATCCGTGGGACGCCGCCGCCACGATGATCGGCGCCTCTATGGCGCTCTCACGCCACGGCGCATCCCGTCTGGTGACCACCGCGGTCGAACTGACCGAACGGCTCCCCCGAACGGCGGCGCTACTGGCGACGGGGTGGATAGGAATCCTCGCCGCGCACACCATCGCCGAGGAGACAGCCCTTGTGGCCGATCACCTCATGCCCGAACTCGATCGGCGGATCAGCGACGGGTTGGCTCCCACCAGGCGCCGGACCCACCCGCCGAGGCTCGGCCCATTGCGCAAGATGCTCATCAAGACCGTCGCGGCCTGCGATCCACTCGGTGCCGATGCCCGCGCCCGGCAGGCGCGACGTGACCAGGACGTGGAGCTGGTGCCCCTCCGGGACGACCGTGCGATCATCTCGGCCACACTCACCGCCGAGGACGCGCTGGAGATCGCGGACCGTATCGAGGCCCTCGCCCGCACCGCCTCGGCCGACGATCCGCGCCCCCTCGGCCAGCTCCGCGCCGCCGGATTGCTCGCGCTCAGCCGCGGCTGGGCCTGCCTGCCCGACCCGCAAGGAGAACACCCCGCCGACCCGGAAGCCCGGTCTGCGGCTCGCCGGGTCATCATCCACGCATACGACGATGGCACCCCGGACAATCGCGGCATCACCCTCGCCGGGTACGGGCCGATCACCCGGCACACCGCCGAGGAACTGCAGCGCGACGCCAGGCGGCGGGTCAACGCACTCTCCGAACTCGCGGATCCGGACACCGCCGCTGCGCGGCGCCACACCCCGTCCGAGGCCCTGGCCCGCTTCTGTCGGGGGCGCGACGGTACGTGCGTTTTCCCCGGCTGCCAGACCTCCGCCGAGAAATCCGACCTCGACCACATCGTCCCCTTCGACCATGACCACCCCGACCAGGGCGGACACACGACGTGCGACGACCTCGGCACCCTCTGCCGCTTCCACCACAGACTCAAGACCGACGGGGTGTGGGCCTACTACCGGGAGACCGACGGTTCATACGTGTGGATACACGGCCCCCACCACCCGGACAGGGACCCCGCAACCCGCATCACGACCTTCCCCACGGGGCCTTTCGCCGGCCACGCCGCACCACGACACCCTGAGGCGAGCCGACTACAGCGGGAGGCAGCCGAAGCGGGTGAGACCGGCTTCGGATCGGCCGAGTCGCGGCGGCGACCCCACCTGCGCCACCGTCGCGATGTCGAGAGACGCAACCTCCGTGCGCAGGCTCGACTCTGGCGACAGGCACCACAGACCGGTCCGGTGTCTCCGCCCACGCCGTCGACTCCCCTGTCGGACGAGGAGCCCCCGTTCTGATGGGCTGCGCGCGACTCTCGACGTCAGAAGCGCGAGCTCGTCGGATACCACCCGTCGGAGGCGTCGTGGGGACCGATGGATCGGACCTCGATGTGCTCGAACGACGCGAAGTCACCGGCGAGCCTGTCCCAGTTCTCGCGGGTGATCGCAGTGGTGATCGCCGAGGCGATCCGCCCGATCCCGCCGTAGATCCCGGAGAGCTGGTTCCCGGTGACGCCCATGGAGGCCCGCGCTCCGGTCGAGAAATGGTGCAGGCGGGTGAGCCACGGGGCGGTGCCCGGATCGCGTTCGGTGAACTCGAACCCCGGACCCAGGTAGGGACTCCGTCCGGCCGGGTGATCGACCGCGGGAGGGTGGCGGTCGGACCACAACGCGATGTCGTCGACGAACTCGGTGAGCTCCGGACGCATCTGCAGGTCCACCTGGTATCCGGTCGCGGACAGCACGACGTCAGCGTGGAACCGCCCCCTGGTGGTGTCGATCGCGATCTCCTGCCCACCGGTGCCGGTGTGGACCATCGAGACTGCGTTCCACCCACAGCCGGTGTGCAAGGCGAAGCCGGAGTGAGTGAAGCACCGCCACACCGCGTGCTGCGTGGGCGGCTGCGGAAGACCTCCGGACATCACGCCGAAGTCCCACTTGCGCTGGTCGTCCAGGTCGTAGAAGCGCTCCTGCATGCCCGGGAACTCCATCCACCGCAGCGGGTTGGAGGCCGGGACCGTCGCCCGTCGCACGAACACATGCGCCCGGACGGCGCCGTGGTCCAGCGCGGTGGCCGCGTTGTCGAACCCGGAGGCGCCGCCGCCCAGCACCGCCACCCGCTGACCCCGCAATGCGGTGAAGTCGATCGGGTCCTCCGTGTGGAACCAGCGTTCGCGGGGCAGAGAGGAGATGAACTCCGGCACGCGCACCCCGCCCCCGCCCGCGAGCCCGAGCGCGCAGACGATGCGCCTGGCGGTCAGCGTGGTCTCCTGTCCCTCCGGGCCGCGCAGTTCCACGGAGAACGGCCCGTCCGGGGTGGCGGGGCGGTGGATCGCGGTCACCCGGGTCCGATGGTGGACGCGGACACCCGTGACCTCCCGGTACCAGCGCAGGTAGTCGTTCCAGTCCAGGCGGGGAATGAGTTCGACGGCGGCCCAGGCGGCCTCTCCGTAGACGGCCTCGAACCAGCGCCGGACGTGGAGGGACGGGACGTCGAATTCGATACCCCTCATGTGCTTGGGGCTGCGCAGGGTGTGCATGCGGGCGTAGCGGTCCCAACAGCCCACCTCGTGCTCCGGACCGTCGTCCACCACCAGGACGCGGTCGATCCGCTGGCGCTGCAGTGCGAACGCCGTGCCCAGACCGGCCTGCCCGCCGCCGATCACCAGGACGTCGAGTTCGGTGGACCCGGGGACGCGGGGGATCCAGTCGCGGGCATGGCTGGTGGCGGAGATGTCCTCGTGCACACGGGCCCGGAGGGTCGCCAGTCGGACGTCCGCGTCGGGCAGGCGGCGGGAGGTCCGGGCCCCGGTCCCGGGTTCGGTGGTCCCGGGTTCGGTGCTCACGGAGTCGGTGGTGACGGAGGTCATGGCGGTGGATCTCCCGGGCTCAGCGGGCCCGGGTCGATGTCGCGGGCCCACCCGGGTCCTGTGCCCGGGCGGACACCACGGCGATGCCTGACTGATGACTCGACCGCCGGACCGTGGGACCCGGCGGTCGGATCGGCGGGGCCGACCGCACCATCGTGGTGTCGAGGCCGAGTCTGGCAGCACGGCTTTTCGACCGTGTTACGAGTGCATGAGCCCGGTGTGCCGGGCTTGGGCGTGCCGGGCTCGGGCGACCCGTGCGGCGAACAGGACGAGTGCCTCGGAACTCAGCCTTCCGTGAACGCGCAGACGAGCGATACCTCCGTCCGGGAACACGTCGAGTCGGACGAACCGCACCGGTTCCGCCGCGCCCGACTCGTCTCCCGGCCGAGACCCCGACCCGGGTCCCACCAGGAATCGGTGTCGACAGTCCGGTTGCAGCGGCGTACGCGGGACGAGGTCCACCCACCGGTCGGGGTGTTCGAGGTCGTCCGCGCGAGCGATCCCACGAAGCGACGCCATCCCCGGGGCATTGCCGATGTAGTAGGAGGTGTCGATCTCCACGTGGTCGACGGTCCCCTGACCGGCGAGGCCCACTGTGACGTGGTCGTTGCCCCCGTCGCGCCGCCGGGCGTTCTCCCAGCCTTCGCCCATGACGCGGGAGCGGCCTGGGGCGATGATGTTGGACGGCGAGGAGTAGAACAGGTCCGAGCAGTCGACCACCCGTCCCCCGTTCTCGGCGGCCGCCAGGTCGACGGTTCCGCGAAGGAACGCGGGGTCGGGTGTCGGCTCACCGTGGACCCGCAGCCGCGCGACACCGCCGTCCGGGATTATCCGCAGGCGAACGTGGGTCACGGCCACGGGATCGGACACCTCGTAGCGGTTGCGGGTGTCCCCCTGCGCTGCTGCGGCCGGCACCAACGGCCGCCAGTGGGCCCCCGGGAGCTCGTCCGCCCCCGGGTAGCCGTCGATCCACGCACCGTCCACGGCGACCTGCGGGGGGAAGTTGCCGCGGAAGAAGGCGGTGTCCACCACGACCCCGCGCACCACGCCCGGCACCCCCAGGCGGACGATCGCCGCGTCCTCTCCGGGCGAGCGCCGCCGGCGGGTCTCCCAGCCGTCGTAGACCTTGCCCTTGTGTCCGAACAGGGCGGGGTCGAACACCGGCTCGGAGGGCAGGATCAGGTTCTCCTTCTCGGCGAAGAACTCGTCATCGGCGGACACCACACCGCCGGCCATCGCGCGGGAGGCGAGGTCGGGCAGGGTGAGGAACTCGGGCTCGGTCATCCGAGGGGCTCCGTTCGTGAGAGCGGTCGCGCGCCGGCCCAGGTGGGCGGCGCAGGGAGTTGGGTGGACAGGGAGGGCTCGTGAGCGGGCGGAGCGGGCGGGGCGGGCGTCGCCGGTCGGGACACTGCGGTACCGGCGGCGGGGCCGTCGAGGTCGATACGCCGACCGGCGAGGTAGACGTCGCGCACCACGCCGCCGAGTGCCCGCTGGGCGTAGGCGGTGACGGGGTTCTTGTGCTGCAACCGCTCGGGCAGGACCACGAACGCCTCGTCGGGGGCCAGGACCACCAGGTCGGCGCGGGCCCCGGGGCGGATCGCGCCGCGGTCGATCAGTCCGGCGAACTCCGCGGGGCCGGAGGACATCCATCGCACGACGTCGGGCAGTCCCAGTCCGCGCAGCCGCGCCTCCGACCAGATGATCGGCAGGCCCAGCTGCACGGAGGCGATTCCGCCCCACGCCTGGCCGAAGTCGCCGCTGTCGAAGCGCTTGAGTTCGGGAACGCACGGCGAATGGTCCGAGACCACCAGGTCGATGGTCCCGTCGCGCAGCCCCTCCCACAGCCGCTCGCGGTTGCCGGCCTCGCGGATCGGCGGGCAACATTTGTAGTGGGTGGCGCCCGGCTGGATCTCCTCGGAGAACAGCGACAGATAGTGCGGGCACGTCTCCACCGTCAGGGGCAGGCCCTCCGCCTTGGCGTCCCGGATCAGCGGCAGGGCGTCGGCGGCCGACAGGTGCAGGATGTGGGTCCGGCACCCGGTGCGGCGGACGCCGTCGATGACCTGCGCCACCGCGCGGACCTCTGCGGCGACCGGTCGGGATTCCAGGAATCCCGCGTAGATGGGCCCGGACGGCGGGGGCTGCGCGTCGATGGTCCCGGCGTCCTCGGCATGGACGATGAGCAGTCCGCCGAACCCGGCGATCTCCTCCATGGCCGCCAGCATCTGCACGTCATCGAGCGGCGGGAACTCGTCGATCCCCGAGTGGAGCAGGAAGCACTTGAAACCGAACACCCCGCGATCCCAGAGTTCGCGCAGCCGGCCCAGGTTCTCCGGCACGGCCCCACCCCAGAACCCAGCGTCCACGTGCAGTTTCCCGGTCGCGCTGGCCAGTTTGGCGTCGAGCGCGGCGGGACTGGTGGTCACCGGACTGGAGTTGAGCGGCATGTCGATCAGGGTGGTCACCCCGCCGCACGCGGCGGCGCGGGTGGCGCTGGCGAATCCCTCCCAGTCGGTGCGGCCGGGTTCGTTGACGTGGACGTGGGTGTCGACCAATCCTGGAAGCAGCACCACGTCGTCACCCAGGTCGACGACGTCCGTGCCGGCCGGCGTCGGGGAGGTCGGGGCAGCGGGACCGGTCTCTACGGCCAGGATGATCCCGCCGGAGACCGTCACGGTGGCCGGCACGACCTCGGCGCCGATCACCGCCCGACGTGCGCGGAATACGATCTCGGGGACACCATGTGCGCTCATGTCGTGGTCTCCGCCCGGTCGTGGACGTGGTCCCGGTGGTGGGACTGTTCGGGCGGATGGGTTCGTTCGGGCGCAAGGGTCCGTTCGGTGCCCGGCCGCCGGAGCCGGTCGAGCGCGGCCCTGTCGACACCGGCCAGCTCGGCCACCTCCCCGGCGGTGACGGCCCCGCAGTCCAGCGCGCGCACGCAGAA
>NZ_JAALEF010000270.1:0-6681 GCF_014145245.1 Dietzia sp. B44
TTCCAGGCCGAGAGCCCGCCCGCACTCGGCGGCGGGACCGGCGTTGTCGCGGCGGGAGGCCAGCACCACACGCGTGGCCCCGGCCTCAGCGAGCCCGGCCAGGACCGGCCGGGCGGTCCCGCCGACGCCCAACACGACCGCCGTCGGCTCCGGGGGTAGCCCATCGAACTCGGCGAGCGCACCGGTCACCCCGTCCACATCGGTGCAGTCGGCGAACCATCCGGTCCCCCTCCGGACGAGTGTGTTGGCACTGCCGACGATCCGGGCCCGGTCGCTCACCTCGGTCGCGTACCCGAGGGCGGCGAATTTGCCCGGCATCGTCACCGAGAAGCCCACCCGGTGGTCAGGTGCGGAGCCGACCACGGAGGGCAGCTGCTCGGCATCGCAGTCGATCCGCTCGTAGGTCCATCCGTCCAGGCCGAGCGCCCGGTACGCCGCGCCGTGCAGGACCGGGGAGAGCGAGTGGTCCACCGGATGGCCCAGTACCGCCGCTGAACGGGGGGACGTGGCCGTGAGGCCGTCGGGGTCAGCGCCATACGAACCGGCGCCGGCGGCGCTAGCGCCCACTGGACAGGACCCCGTTGGCGATCGCCTCGCTCTGGTATCGCTCGTGCTCCGGGTACTCATCGGCAAAACGGGTCGTGCCCTGCATGTCGACGGTGACGAAGTACTTCCACTGACCGTCGGCCGGGTTCTCCATCGCCCGGAGCGCATCGAGTCCGGGAGACCCGATCGGGCCGTAGGGCAGGCCGTCCATGGCGTAGGTGTTCCACGGGGTGACCGCCGCACGATCGGCGTCGGTGGTGGCGATCTCCTGGTCGGCGAGGGCGTAGTTCACCGTCGAGTCGAACTGCAGGCGCATCGGCTCGTCGAGCCGGTTGAGGATCACGCGGGCGATCTTGTCGAAGTCCGCCAGTGTGCCCTCCTTCTCCACCAGCGACGCGGCGGTGACCACCTGGTACGGCGTCAACCCGATCCTGTCGGCCGAGGGCAGAAGACCGGTGGCATCGTAAGAGTCGGTGGACGAGTCGATCAATTGGCGGAGGATCTCGACGGGCTCCGACTGCGGGTTGACGTTGTGGACCCCGGGCGCGATCAGGCCCTCGAGGCGACGAACCGGATCCGGGGCGGCGCGCACCTCGTTGATGGCCCAGTCGGGAACCCCGAGTTCGGCGGGATCGGCCTGAACCGCCGCGTCGACGATCTCCTGCGGCAGGCGGCACGTCGGTGGCGTCTCCGGATCGTCGAGGTTGCGGAGACAGGTCGCATCGGAGATCAGGGTGAAGATCCCCTTCTCTGTCCCGCCACCGACCACGACGGTGTCGAGCAGTCGCCCACCCGGGTTGACGTCCATGTAGCCGACCCTGTTCTGGGGGTCGGCGAGGGCCTCCACAGCCGACTCGGCGCTCATCTCCTCGCGGACCTGGTAGTAGCCCGGTTGGATGCCCTCGACCGTGGTGCCGGCCGCGGCGCCGGTGAACGCGCGGGTGCTGGCGACCGTTCCGATCTCGTAGAGACGGTCCCCCACCACGCCCAGGGTGTCCCCGGGTTCGACGTGCAGCAGAGCGTTTCCGGAGCCCTCGCCCTCGAAATCGGGCGCGGCGGAGACCTCGGTGTTGAGATTGCGGTAGACCATCACCGCGAAGGCCAGGACCACCCCGACCACGGCCGCAAGGAGTATGAAACGGGTGGTGCCACTCGTTCGTGAGCGTCCTCGTGCCGCAGACATCGTGCTCCTTAGCCAGGGGTTCAGGGAGCTGCCCGCCGGACAGCATCGTGCTTGACGGTCAGTTTATCCAGCCGTGGCGGTCGACACGCCCGTCATCGGCGGGCGCGCCGTGAGTCGAGCCATGCCTGGAGGAGTACCACCGCGGCGGCCTGGTCGATCACGCCGCGCTGCTGTCGGGTGTTCCTGCCCGCGCCGTGGAGGGCGGCCCCGGCCGTCACGGTGGTGAGTCGTTCGTCCACGAACTCGACATCGAGGTCGGGCGAGGCGGACTCGAGGGCGGCGACGAACGACCGCGCCATCGCCGTGGAGGCGGTGTCCCGACCATTCAAGGAGGTGGGCAGGCCCACGATCACTCCGACGGCGTCGTACTCCTCGACGAGGTCCCCCAGGCGCCTCAGCTCGGCCGCCCACTCGGGATCGCCGCTGGCGACTCGAATCGTCTCGACAGGTGTAGCGAGGATTCCGTCGGGATCGCAGGAGGCGACCCCGATCCGTGCCGTCCCCACGTCCAGTCCGAGCCGCCGCCCACGGGTCCACCCGGGGACGGCAGGGCCCGATCCCGTCACCCGGCATCCCTGACGGCGGCGCGCAGAGCGGACACGGCGGCGTCGATCCCGGACGGGTCGGTGCCCGCGCCCTGGGCCATGTCCGGCTTGCCGCCGCCCCTCGCCCCGAGCGCCGGTGCGATGGCCTTGACCAGATCGCCCGCGCGGAGACCGCGCTCCTGGGCGGCAGGGCTTACCGCGATGACGAACGGCACCTTGTCCGAACCCGCGGCGGTGAGGAAGATGACGCCGGCTTCGCCCCCGAGTCGGCCCTTGAGGTCAGAGGCGAGCGTGCGCAGATCGCCCGCGTCGCCGCCCGGGTCGTCGTGGGCGAGGAAACGGATCCCGTCGAGCTCCTCGGCCGCCGACAGCAGGTCACCGGCCCGGGAGGCGAGCTGGGCCGCGCGCATCGACTCCAGTGCCTTCTCCGCCTCCCGCAGCTTCGCGGTCAGCGCGGCCACCCGGTCGGGCAGTTCGTCGGCGGGCGCCTTGAGCGAGGTGGCCAGACCCGACACGAGCGCGCGTTCACGGGCCTGGTGCCGGTAGGCGTCCATTCCGACGTACGCCTCCACGCGCCGGATACCCGATCCGACAGAGGCCTCCCCCAGCAGACTCACCGGTCCGATCTGTGCGGAACGGGACACGTGGGTGCCTCCGCACAGTTCCATCGAGAACGGTCCGCCGATCTCCACCACCCGGACCAGCGACCCGTAGTTCTCGCCGAACAGCGCCATGGCGCCCATCCGCCGGGCCTCGTCGAGGCTGGTCTCGATCGTGTTCACACCGTAGTCGGCGTCGACGGCGGCGTTGGTGATCTCCTCGACCTGTGCGAGGACGTCCGCCGGGATGGAACCCGACCAGTTGAAGTCGAACCGCATGTACCCCGGCTTGTTGAGCGAGCCGGCCTGGACGGCCTCCGGTCCGAGGATCTGACGAAGTGCGGCGTGCACGAGGTGGGTGGCCGAGTGTCCCTGGGTGGCCCCCTTGCGCCACTCCGGGTCGACGGCGGCGGTGACGAGTTGGCCGGCCTCGACCTCGCCGCCCGTGAGGACGCCCTTGTGGATCCAGAGCTTCTTGCCGATCTTCTGCACGTCGTCGACCTGCATCTGGAAACCGGCGGTGGAGATCATCCCGCGGTCACCGAGCTGCCCACCGGACTCGGCGTAGAACGGCGTCCGGTCCAGGACGAACTCGACCGCATCACCGTCCCGGGCGACGGGTACGGACTCGCCCCCGGACACGATGCCGAGGAGGGTGGACTCGTCGGTGAGTTCGGTGAACCCGGTGAAGACGGTCTCGCCGGCGTCGAGGAAGTCGCGGTACACGGACAGATCGGCGTGGGCGTGCTTCTTGGACCGAGAGTCGGCCTTGGCCCTGGCGCGCTGCTCGGACATCAGGGAGCGGAATCCCGCCTCGTCCACCTGCAGTCCGGCCTCGGCGGCCATTTCCAGCGTCAGGTCGATGGGGAACCCGTGGGTGTCGTGGAGGGCGAAGGCCTGGCGGCCCGACAGCGTGGCCGCGCCCGATTCCCTGGCGTCCTCGGCGGCACGCTCGAAGAGCTGGGTCCCCGACTCGAGGGTCTTGAGGAAGGCGACCTCCTCGGCCACGGCGATGCGCTCGATCCGCTCGTACCCGGCGATCGTCTCGGGGAAGGACGGGCCGATCGCCTCCTTCACGGTGGCCATGAACTCGGCCATCGTGTCGCCGGTCGCGCCCAGGAGCCGGACGGACCGGACGATGCGCCGCAGCAGTCGCCTCAGGATGTACCCGCGCCCCTCGTTGCCGGGGGTCACGCCGTCGGAGATGAGCATGTACGCCGTCCGCGCATGGTCCGCGATCACCCTGAAACGCACGTCGGAGGCGTTGTCCACCCCGTACCTGGTGCCGGAGAGCCGCTCGGCGGTGTCGATCACCGGGCGGAGCAGATCGGTCTCGTAGACGTTCTCGACGCCCTGGAGCAGGAACGCGACGCGCTCGATCCCCATCCCGGTGTCGATGTTCTGCTTGGGGAGCGGGCCCAGGATCTCGAACGCGTCCTTGCCGGTGCCCTCGCCGCGCTCGTTCTGCATGAACACGAGGTTCCAGATCTCGATGTAGCGGTCCTCGTCGGCCTCCGGTCCGCCCTCGACCCCGTACGCAGGGCCGCGGTCGTAGAAGATCTCCGAGCACGGACCGCAGGGCCCGGGAACGCCCATGGACCAGTAGTTGTCCGCCATGCCGCGGCGTTGGATGCGACCCTCGGGGATGCCGACCACGTCGCGCCAGATGCCGTAGGCCTCGTCGTCGTCGAGATACACGGTGACCCACAGCAGCCCCGGGTCGATACCGAAACCCCCGTCGTCCAGGGACGAGGTGAGCAGCGACCACGCGTGGCGGATCGCCCCCTCCTTGAAGTAGTCGCCGAACGAGAAGTTGCCCGCCATCTGGAAGAAGGTGTTGTGGCGCGTGGTGATGCCCACCTCCTCGATGTCGAGGGTGCGCACGCACTTCTGGATGGAGGTCGCGGTGGCGTGCTCCGGGGTCTCCTGGCCGAGGAAGTAGGGCTTGAAGGGGACCATCCCGGCGTTGACGAACAACAGGTTCGGGTCGTCCAGGACCAGTGATGCGCTGGGGACCTCGGCGTGACCGGCCCTGACGAAGTGGTCGAGGAATCGGCGCCGGATCTCATGGGTCTGCACAGGGGGCCTCACTGGTGGTCTACGGAGGTGGTCGGACGACTGCCCAGCCTACCGGCGCGCCCCCGGGGATCGAGGAACGGACCGCGGGAGCCCGCAGACGACACGGGCACGGACCCCGCGTGCGGGGCCCGTGCCCGTGGACCGGCTCGAGAAGAGGTGGTGTGTCAGCGCGGCATCGGGGGCAGGATGATGCCGAAGTTGGCCGCGGTGATGAACGCCTCCTGGGGAAGCAGCCCCAGGCTGTGCGCGCCGGTCCCCCACACGCCGACCGAGGTGGCCACGCCGACCAGGGTCGAGAAGATGCTGGCGATTCCGCTCATGATTCCTCCGAGAGTGCTTGCGTCCATGGATACCTGGATGTTGCTCGTGTTCATACAGGCCTCATGAGTTTCACATATCCGGGCGGGGGCGGCTAGGTCTTCCCCCGGACGATCGTTCGCAGCCGGGTCAGCCTGGCGGCCAGTTCTCGTTCGTGTCCGTGGCCGGCGGGCGCGTAGTAGTCCCGACCCACGAGCTCGTCGGGAGGGTACTGCTGTGTGACCACCCCGGCCGGGGACTGGTGCGCGTAGAGGTAGCCGACTCCGTTGCCCAGCCCCTTGGCCCCGGCGTAGTGGCCGTCCCGGAGGTGCCGGGGGACCTCACCGACTCCCCCGGCGCGGACATCCGCCATCGCCGCGTCGATCGCGGAGATCACCGCGTTGGACTTGGGCGCGGTCGCCAGATGGATGGTGGCCTGGGCCAGGGCGAGTCGGCATTCGGGCAGCCCCACCTTCTGCACGACCTCCGCCGCGGCGGAGGCGGCGAGCAGTGCGGTGGGATCCGCCATCCCGATGTCCTCGCTCGCGTGCACCACCAGGCGCCGCGCGATGAACCGGGGGTCCTCCCCCGCCACCAACATCCGCGCGAGGTAGTGCAGGGCCGCGTCGGCGTCCGACCCGCGGATCGACTTGATGAACGCGCTCGTGACGTCATAGTGCTGATCCCCGTCCCGGTCATAACGGACCGGGGCCGCGTCCAGGCTCAGCTCGACCGTCTCCGGGGTCACCACGTCGTCCTCGGCGGCTCCCGCGGCGGCCTCCAGGATCGTCAGGCTCCGGCGGGCGTCCCCGCCGGAGAGCCGGACGATGTCCTCCACCGCGGCGTCGGTCACCTCGAGCGCCCCCGCGTAACCCCGCTCATCCGCCACCGCGCGCCGGATCACCGTGGCGACCCCCGCCTGGTCCAGCCCCTGCAGTTCGGCGATGAGAGAACGGCTCAGCAGCGGGGCGATCACCGAGAAGTGCGGGTTCTCCGTGGTCGCGGCCACCAGGAGCACGATGCCGTTCTCCACCGCGGCGAGGAGCGCGTCCTGCTGGCTCTTGGAGAACCTGTGGACCTCGTCGATGAACAACACGGTGCGCCGGCCGTGGATCTGGCGTGTCCGTGCGTCCTCGATCACCGCACGGACGTCCTTGACCCCGGCGCTCAGGGCGGACAACGCCACGAAGTGCCGACCGGACGAGGTGGCCACGAGGTTGGCCAGCGTCGTCTTGCCCGTCCCGGGCGGCCCGTAGAGGATCACCGAGGACCCTCCCCGGCCCTCGACGAGTCGTCGCAACGGCGAGTTGGCGCGGAGCAGGTGCTGCTGTCCGACCACCTCGTCCAGCGTGCGCGGCCTCATCCGCACGGCCAGCGGGGCCGACGGGTCGACCGGCGGCGGAGCCGCCCCCTCCTCCGGGCCCGGCCCCGC
>NZ_JAALEF010000271.1:0-3378 GCF_014145245.1 Dietzia sp. B44
TGGCGGCGTCGGCCAGACCCCACATGGCCGCCACGGCCGAGTCGGGGTCGGGATCACCGACGGCGGCGGCGAGGCTGAGCCCGGGGACCCATTCGCTCACCACGATGCCGCCGGCGCGGCCGCGGATCACGTCGAGCACACGGGCGAGTCCGTCGGAGTAGACGCGGGTCAGGGCCACGGTCCGGTCGAGGACGCCCGTCGCCGAGCCCGGGGGTTGCTCGCCGGGCAGCGGATCGACGAAGGTCAAGGCGACCTCGCGACCAAGGCGCTTGTCGCGGGCTCGCCAGAACGCCTGACCGGCGACCCCGCCGTGGGGTTCGAGGAGCTCGTACCGCCCACCCGAGACCAGTCCCCCGGCGGTCAGGCGCGGTGGACCCGAGGGCGAACCCTGCGCCGGAACACCGTTGGCATCGCCCACCCGTCGACCTCCTCGATGACGCGGCCGTCCAGCCGATCCGCCCGCTCCTGACCCCCCGAGTGTACGGTTCGCCCGGCCCGGGACGACTATCGCCTCAGACGCCCCACGAGGCCCCGGAGGACGGGCGTGACGGCGTCCAGCTCCGGGAGTCGTGACCGCGACAGGATCAACCCGGTGACCACGAGGGTGATGACCGCGGCGAGCCCGGCCCGGAAGACGTACCCGATGCTGCCGACCGAGTCGGTCAGCAGGTCCAGGGGCAGGAGGGTGTCGACGGCGAGGGCGACGAGCGCTCCGGCAGCCGACGCGCCGAGGGTCCAGACCGCCGACCTCGCGGTCTCCCGCCCTCGCAGGGAGCCGAGCCTGCGGCGCAGCAGGATGTACCCGGCCACCGCGCCCACGACCCAGCCGATCCCGTTGGCCAGGGCGAGGCCGATCACCACGTGGGATCGTTCGTTCGCGACCAGCGGGACGATGAGCGACAGGACCACGCGGACGATGGTGATCGCGAGGATCATGATGGTCGGGGTCCAGTAGTCCTCGCGCGCGTAGAACACCCGCTGCTGGAGCAGGACCACCGCGTACGGCACCAGGGTGAACGCACCGAAGGCCAGGGTGAGGCCGAGGATGTCGGCGTTCGCGGCGTCGAAGTTGCCGTAGCGGAACAGGCCGGTCGCGATCGTCGGGCCGAAGGCGGTCATGAAGGCGATGATCGGCAACAGGCCGAAGAGGGACAGCCGGGTGCCGAGCGAGATGTCCCGCACGACCGCGTCCGTCCGCCCGGCGACGCCGTTGTCGGCCAGTCGTGGGTTGATGGCCGTCAGGAGGGTCACACCGATGATCCCGTACGGCACCTGGAGCAGCAGCCAGTACGTGCCGTAGATGGCGATGGCCGCCTCGTCGGCGGCGGAACCGATGCGGTTGGTCATGACCAGACCGACCTGCGAGATGAACACGTAGGACAACCCGGCGAGGGCGTTGCCCCCGAACTGGCGGATCCGGGGGTCCAGCCCCCACTGGGGACGCAGGACCACGCCGGCACGGCGCAGCGCGGGCAGCAGGACCGCGGCCTGCACCACCACGCCGAGGGTCGTGCCCAGGCCTAGCAACAGGATCGGGGCGCTGAGGAGGTTGACCGGGGCCGCCGGGTCGATGCCGCTCCCGACCACGGCGAACAGGGCCAGGGTCGCGATGGCCACCAGGTTGTTCCAGACCGGGGCCCACGCACCGGGTCGGAAGATCCCGTTGTAGTTGAGCACGGCGAGCATGACAGAGAAGACGCCGTAGAAGAAGATCTGCGGCAGCAGCAGGAAGGCGAACGCCGTGGCGAGGTCCGTGTTGACCTCACCGTCCCCGAGGTTGAGTTCGGTGAGCAGGGGCGCACAGGCCACCGCCACCACCGTGGCGACCAGCGCCAACAGGGAGGTGGCCGTGAGCAGGCGCCGGATGAACGAGACCCCCCCGTCCGGATCCTCCTGGGCCGCCCTGGCGAGCAGGGGCATGAACATGGCGGTGAGGACCGACCCCAGGACGAGCTCGGTGATCATGTTGGGCAGCGTGTTGGCGGTGTTGAACGCCGAGGCCACGGCGGGGCCGAGAATGGTGAGGATGAGGATCATCCGGACGAAACCGGTGATCCGGCTGGCGAGGTTGGCCACGGCCATCGACCCCGTGGACCGCATCACCGAGGCGTCGGACGAGTCCCGCGTGGTGGTGCCGGTCCCCCCGCCCCGGGTCGCCGGGCCCGGTGGGATCGGGACCACGGGGTCGACGGGTACCGAGTCGGGCGCGAACGAGTCGGCGACCGGTGGCGGCGAGACGGGGCGTGGCGAGACGCAGCTCCCGGATTCGCGGCGGCGGCCCCGCAGCCCGGGATCCGGTCTACGCAGCCCGGGTTCGGGGGAACCCTGCTCGTCGTTCACGGTCGGTGCCCTTCGTCCGCGGGGTCGAGGATCCCCCGACGGTAGCGCAGGTACCGGCGGCCTCCGAGGACGAGGGCGAGTGCGGCCGCGGCGATCGCGAAGCCCTGCGCGACGGGATACCCACCGGACTGGACCGAGAGTTCGACCGGGTCGGACAGTCGCGTCCCGTCCGGCCCGTGGAGGGCGAAGACCACGGTGTGGCGGACCCCGCCCTCGGAGTCGGACTGGGTGGGGACCTGGAGGGTGCGGGAGCCCGCGGCCGGGATCTGGATGAGACCGACCGGGTCGACGGTGATGTCCTCGGGCGCGGTGACGGTCACGTCCACGCGCACGGGGAACGGCAGCGCGTTACGGGTCACCAGCATGAGCGGACTGTTGGGACTCGCCATGGTGAACACGCTGCCCGGGGTCAGGAGATCGACGCGCGCCAGCGAGGCGGTCACCGTCTCCCCGAGCCGCGCCAGGCGGGTCGCGCCGCGGTCCCGGGCGGCAACACCGGTCCCCGTCTCGAAGGTGAGACCGTCCCCGCCGGCGCGTCGACCGGTCTCCGAGATCGCCCGGAGGGCGTCACCCACCAGCGGGTCGAGGTGTGCGGCCGCATCCGCCGAGGTCGGGTCGGAGGTGTCCACCAGCGATCGGAGGGTCCCCGTCCCCGAGAGCGCCCCCGCCAGTCGTCGGACGGTGTCCCCCCCGGGGTCGTCCGCGAAGGGATCGGCGAGTCCGGGGTCCACCGCTCCGGTGGGGTCCTCGGCGAGGCTCCCCTCGGGGATCGTGACGGGACCGGTCAGGCGTTCGGACAGCGGCACCGCACGCATCCGGCCTGTGGAGAGCTGGTCGCCGAGGGTCTCGAGCAGTGAGTTCGCGGACTCCTCGTCGACGCCCCAGACCTGGGGGGGAACCGCGAGGACCCCCTGTCCGGCCACGGCGGTGTCGTCTCCCGCGGCGGCGGAGGAGTTGGTGGCCGAACCGGTGGCGGCGTCGATCACCGGGGCCAGCAGGGCCGCCCGGGCGTCCTGCAGGCGGGCGACCGGGGAGTCG
>NZ_JAALEF010000272.1:0-1617 GCF_014145245.1 Dietzia sp. B44
GGGACGCCGGGGCGCGGGCGCCGGGGCGCGCGCGATCAGGCCGCGCGGGCGGGGATCAGCTCAGGCGCTCGAGCACCATCGCCATGCCCTGGCCACCGCCGACGCACATGGTCTCGACGCCGAACTGCTTGTCCGCGGCCTGCAGGTTGTTGATGAGCGAGGCGGTGATGCGGGCGCCGGTCATGCCGAACGGGTGGCCGAGCGCGATCGCGCCACCGTTGATGTTGAGCTTGTCCTCCTCGATCCCGAGCTCGCGGGCGGAGCCGAGTACCTGGACGGCGAACGCCTCGTTGATCTCGAACAGGTCGATGTCGGACACCGACTTGCCGGCGATCTTCAGGGCGTTCTTGACGGCCTGGATCGGGCCGAGGCCCATGATCTCCGAGGACAGGCCCGAGACGCCGGTGGACACCACGCGCGCGAGCGGGGTGAGGCCGAGCTCCTTGGCCTTGGTGTCGCTCATGATGACGAGCGCGGCGGCGCCGTCGTTGAGCGGGCAGCAGTTGCCGGCGGCGATGGTGCCGTCGGGGCGGAAGACCGGCTTGAGCTGCGAGATCTTCTCGTAGGTGGTGCCGGGCCGCGGGCCGTCGTCGGTGGAGACCACGGTGCCGTCGGGCATGGTGACCGGGGTGATCTCGTTGGCGAAGTGGCCGTTCTCGACGGCGGCGACCGCGCGGGTCTGCGAGCGCACGCCCCAGTGATCCTGCTCCTCGCGGGTGATGCCGGTCATCTGCGCGACGTTCTCGGCGGTCTGGCCCATCGGGATGTAGACGTCCGGCAGCAGGCCGTTCTCGCGGGGGTCGGTCCACGTCTCGGCGCCACCCTCGGCGCGCGTGCCGGTGCGGGCCTCGGCGTCGGCGAAGAGCGGGTTGTGGGTGTCCGGCCAGTGGTCGGAGGTGCCCTTGGCGAAGTTGGTCACGGTCTCGACACCGGCGGAGATGAACACGTCACCCTCGCCGGCCTTGATCGCGTGCAGCGCCATGCGGGTGGTCTGCAGCGAGGAGGAGCAGTAGCGGTTGACCGTGGTGCCGGGGACGGTGTCCAGTCCGGCGAGCACGGAGACGACACGGCCCATGTTGAAGCCCTGCTCGCCGCCCGGCAGGCCGCAGCCCAGCATGAGGTCGTCGATCCGGGTGGGGTCGAGCGACGGGACCTTGGCGAGGGCCGCTGTCACCATCTGCGCGGCGAGGTCATCCGAGCGGATACCCACGAGGGATCCCTTGTTGGCGCGCCCGATGGGCGAGCGGGCGTACGAGACGATCACGGCTTCCGGCATGGAAGGCTCCTTCGTTGCGGTGGATACTCGGTGCTAGGTGTGGTCGGGGGTGAGTTCCGGGGCGGACAGGTCCCGGGTGGGGCGGGTCAGGCGCAGGATGCGGCTCCGGCGGCGGAGGGTGTCCGCCGCCTCGCGGGCATCGCCCGTGCTCTCCGGATCGCCGTCCACGCCCTCATTATGCAGGTACGTGTTCTCGTCGAGGTCCTCCGCGTCCTCGTGGGTACGGACGAAGTCGGTCAGTCGCTTGGTCAGCCGGGCGACGACCGACTCGCGGTGCTCGTCGTCCGCGCCGTCCGCGGCCGCCTCGGCGGCGGTCTCCGCGTCCTCGGCGGCGCGCTCGG
>NZ_JAALEF010000273.1:0-1270 GCF_014145245.1 Dietzia sp. B44
GGGCGCAGTTGGCGAGGAGACCGAGGGAGGCCAGGGTCACGACCGCCGAGGTGCCACCGTTGGAGATGAGGGGCAGCTGGAGGCCGGTGACCGGGAGCAGACCCACCACGTACCCGATGTTGATGAACGCCTGCAGCACGATCGTCGTGGTGATCGTGCCGGCCAGCAGGCGACGGAACGGGTCCGCCGACCGCAGCGCGACGCGCATGCCGGCCCACCCCAGCGCCAGGTACAGCGTGACGACCACGGCGGCGCCGAACCAGCCGAGCTCCTCCCCGATGATGGCGAAGATGAAGTCGTTGGTCGCCTCCGGGAGGTAGAACCACTTGGCGCTGGACTGCCCCAGGCCCACCCCGAACAGGCCGCCCTCGGCGAGCGAGAGCATCCCCTGATACGACTGGTAGGCCGAACCCTGGGGGTTCGAGAAGTCACCGACGAAGGTGTTGAAGAAGGTCCGGACGCGCTCGAAGCGGTAGGCGAACGTCACGGCGAGGACGCCGAACACGACGGTGCCGAACGCGATCACCCACACGAAGTGCCGGGTAGGGTACCCGGAGAACCACAGCACGCACAGGAATGCGATGGTCACCGCCGTGGCCATGCCGAGGTCGGGGGCGACGACGACGAGGGCGGCGACCACCCCGTACCCCACGATGGCCGGGAAGAGCAGGTCGAGCCAGTACCCGGTGCGGATGCGCTTGGCCACCACCGACGACGCCCAGATGATGAACGCGAACTTGGCGATCTCGGCGGGCTGGATCGCGAAGAAGCCGAGGTCGATCCACCCGCGGGAGCCGTTGATCTCCATGCCCACACCGGGGATCAGCACGGCGATGAGCAGACCGATGGACACCAGGAGCATCGGCAGCGCGGCAGCCCGCAGCAGCTCGAACCGCATGCGCAGGGCCACCACGAACCCCACCCAGCCGATCGTGACGAACACGGCCTGGCGCAGGAAGATGTCGAACGGCGTGCCGCCACCGGAGAAGGCGAGGACGTTGGAGCTCGCCAGCACCATCCCCAGGCCGATCACGGTGAGCAGGGCGGTGACCACCATGACCACGTGGTACGAGGTCAGCGGCGCACGGTCGATCGCGGCCAGTGGCGCGGCGATGCGCCCCAACAGATCGGGCCGGGTCGCGGCGCCGGCCTCGTCGGCGTCGTCCCGGCGAGCGGGTTCTTCAAGTGCCATGCCCTACCTCCCGGCGACCCGGCCCACGGCGAGCGCGAAGCTGCGCCCGCGGTGGCCGTAGTCGGTGAACATGTCCAT
>NZ_JAALEF010000274.1:0-12077 GCF_014145245.1 Dietzia sp. B44
TCGGGCCGGTGTGGGAGGACGGGGCCGTCGTGCTGGCGTGGGCGTGCGCCCCGGCGCTGTGGTGGCTCGAGACCGTCGCGGACGTCGCCGTGTCCCTGCCGGGGTCGCCCGACGTGGCGCCCGGGTGATCCCGCGCCTGTGGTGACGGACCTGCGTGGCACGATGTCGGGTGAGTACGACGACGAGGAGCGCCCATGACACCCGGTTCTTCACCCGGCCCGCTGCATCTCGTCCTGGGCGAGGACGAGTTCCTCACCGAGCGCGCCACCGCCGGTGTCGTGGCGGCCGTGCGGGCAGCGGCTCCCGCGGGGGAGGATCCGCCCGTGGTCTCCCGCCTGGGGGGACCGGAGGTCGGTGCACCGCAGCTGTTCGAACTGCTCTCACCGTCGCTGTTCGGCGAGGCCCGGATCGTGGTGATCACCGGTGCCGCGGAACTGGGCAAGGACGCCCAGGCGGCGGTGATGGGGTCCGCCGTCGACCTGCCGGACCAGACGGTCATGGTGGTCCAGCACACGGGCGGGGGTCGGGCCAAGGCGCTCGTACCGGACCTGCGTAAGGCCGGTGCGCAGGAGCACGCGGCCGGCAAGCTCTCCCGCCACATGGACGTGGTGGGATTCGTGCGCTCGGAGTTCCGGGGTCTCGACGTCCGGGTGGCCCCCGAGGCGTGTGAGGCCCTGGTGGAGGCGGTGGGCACGGACCTTCGGCAGCTGGCGTCGGCGTGTGGCCAGCTGGTGGCCGACACCGGGGGGAAGGTCGACGTCGAAGCGGTGCGCCGCTATCACTCCGGGGTCGTGGGGGTCAGCGGGTTCACCGTGGCCGAGCGCGCGGTCACCGGGGATGTGGCCGGCGCGATCGAAGCCCTCGAATGGGCCATGCACACGGGGGTCCCGCACGTCGTGTTGGCGGACGCTCTCGCGGACGCCGTGAACTCGATCGCCATGGTGGGCACCCAACGGGGCACCCCGCCGGCCGAACTGGCGCGGCAGGGCCTGCCTCCGTGGAAGGTCAAGAAGGTCACCGCGCAGACCCGGTACTGGTCCATCGACACCCTCGGCAGCGCCCTCCAGGTGGTGGCCCGCCTCAACGGCGAGGTCAAGGGGCAGGCGGAGGACACCTCGTACGCGCTCGAGCGGGCGGTGCGGGAGGTGGGGTCACTGGCCGGCGTCGCCTAGAACGCGACGAGGGCCCACCACGCGCACTCGATCGGTGCGGGGGTGGGCCCTCGGAGCCTCATCGCGGCGGCTAACGACGCGGGGCTGTGCTCCCCGACTGGGGGAGCGGGTCGCCTCAGAGCGCGTTGACGGCCTTGGCGAGCGACGACTTCTTGTTGGCGGCCTGGTTCTGGTGGATGACACCCTTGGTGGCGGCCTTGTCGAGCTGACGCGAGGTCGCGACGAGGAGGGCGCCGGCCTTGGCCTTGTCGCCGGCCTCGGTGGCCTCACGCAGGCTGCGGATGGCGGAACGCAGAGACGACTTGATCGACTGGTTGCGGAGACGGTTGCGCTCGTTGGTGAGGTTCCGCTTCTTCTGGGACTTGATGTTTGCCACTGGTCACACCTTCGGTCGTGTGTCGACGGCTCCGCGGGGGATCCGGTCGATCTGATGTCATGTCTCTAGTCCGCTCGAATACGCGTAGCGCGATCCGGTGGACACCGACGACCCACTTTACCAGCGGCGGCGTCCCCGGCCAAAACGCGTGACGAGTGGGCGAGCACCCGGTCGGGCCCATGTCGGGCTGCCCGCCACCACCGCCCGTCAGCGCCAGCCGTAGTCCGAGCGCAACCGGTCCGCGACCCGGTCGAACGTGGCGCGGGAGCAGACGGCCCCCTCGCGCCGGATGCCCTGTTCGGGCACGTCCAGCACGCGGTCCAGGCGGACCCAGCTCGGGCGGCCCTCCGGGTCCCACGGCCCGGTGCCGAGCCTGAGCCACCCCTCGTCGTCGTCCCGCCTGTCCTGCGACGAGAGCATGAGGCCGAGCAGTCGATCGCCGTCGCGGCCCACCACCAGGACCGGACGGTCCTTCCCGCGTCCGTCGGCCTCCTCGAACTCCACCCACGTCCACACGATCTCTCCCGGATCGGCCCGGCCGTCGAGGTCGGGTGCGTAGGAGACGGTCCGCGCGCGGCTCGACGTGGGCACGGTCCCGGACGTGGTGGGCCGTCCCGCCCCCACGGCCCCACGCGGCGCGGCGGAGGAGATCCCTCGATCCTCGAGACGCCGACGCACCTCGAGGGCCACCGTCGGTCCGTATCGTCGGCTCATCCGAGCCGCGGTGCGACCCATCCGGGCCCAGTCGATCGCCATGTCCGCCAGGGTAACGGCATCTAGGATCCCGGTTCATGGACATCCTCTTCGCGGTCGTGTGGTCGGACGACCCGGAACGTGCCGGGCCCGACGCCTCCCGGTTGCGGTCGGACATCGCCCGGGTGGTGGACGGCCCGCTCGCCGACCTCGGGGTGACCGAGTACGTGGTGAACGTCCGCGACGAGGCGGTGGCCGGCGCGATGATCGACGTGCAGGTGACCCCGAGGCCCGTGCTCGCGGCGGTCCGCGCGCGGGTGCCGGTGGCCTCGGGCACCGCGAGCACCAACGTCCTCGACGCCCTTCGCGGGCTCGGCCCGGTCTCCGCGTGGTCGGTGACCGCGTCGGAGCCGCTCGGCGTACCGGATCCGGGGGAGGACGGGAGGTGTCCCGGGATGGCCAACCTGGCCTTCCTGCGCCGGCCCGGGCGGCTGGACCGCGACGAATGGCTGCGCGTCTGGCTCGAGGAGCACACGCCGGTGGCGATCGAGACGCAGTCCACCACCGCCTACACCCAGCACGTGGTGGTCCGCGCACTGACCGGGGACGCGCCGGAGATCGCGGGGATCGTCGAGGAGGTGTTCCCGATCGAGGCGGCCGGGGACCTCGGGGTGTTCTTCGACTCCCGGGGCAGCGATGAGAGGATGAGCCACAACATCAAGGCCATGACCGCCTCGACGGCCCGGTTCCTCGACGACGGCACGGTCGACGCGATCCCCACGGGACGGTACGTGATGCGTATCCGGAGCCCGCACGTGTGACAATGGGGGCATCGCCCGGTCGGACCGCACCCCGCCACGCCCGGGCCCGCCTCCAGGAGTGATCGAGATTCCCAACTTCGCAGAGACGACGTTCACCGATCCGGCCAGGATCAGGAACTTCTGCATCATCGCGCACATCGACCACGGCAAGTCGACACTGGCCGACCGCATGCTGCAGATCACCGGTGTGGTCGAGGAGCGGCTCATGCGGGCCCAGTACCTCGACCGCATGGACATCGAGCGCGAACGCGGCATCACCATCAAGGCGCAGAACGTCCGCCTGCCGTGGGTGCCGCGCTCCGGTGCCCACGAGGGTGAGGAGATCGTGCTGCACATGATCGACACCCCGGGCCACGTGGACTTCACCTACGAGGTCTCCCGTGCCCTCGAGGCGTGCGAGGGGGCGATCCTGCTGGTGGACGCCGCGCAGGGCATCGAGGCCCAGACGCTGGCCAACCTGTACCTGGCCATGGAGAACGACCTCGAGATCATCCCGGTGCTCAACAAGATCGACCTCCCCGCGGCGGACCCGGACCGCTTCGCCGAGGAGATCTCCCACATCGTGGGGTGCGAGCCGGAGGACGTCCTGCGGGTGTCCGGCAAGACGGGCGTGGGCGTCGAGGAACTGCTGGACAAGGTGTGTGACGTGATCCCCGCGCCGGTGGGCGACCCGGACGCCCCGGCCCGCGCGATGATCTTCGACTCGGTCTACGACACCTACCGCGGCGTGGTCACCTACGTCCGGGTGTTCGACGGGACGCTGAATCCGCGCGAGAAGGTCAGGATGATGTCGACGGGGTCGACGCACGAGGCGCTCGAGGTCGGGATCATCTCGCCGGAACCCAAGGTGACCAAGGGGTTGGGCCCGGGCGAGGTCGGGTACCTGATCACCGGGGTCAAGGACGTCCGCCAGTCCAAGGTCGGTGACACGATCACCAGCGCCCGCGGCGGGGCGGAGGAGCCTCTGGCGGGGTACAAGGAGCCCAACCCCATGGTGTTCTCCGGGCTGTACCCGATCGACGGGTCCGACTACCCGGTCCTGCGCGACGCCCTGGACAAGCTGCAACTCAACGACGCGTCGCTCGACTACGAGCCGGAGACCTCCGTCGCGCTCGGTTTCGGCTTCCGCTGCGGTTTCCTGGGTCTGCTGCACATGGAGATCACCCGGGACCGGTTGGAGCGGGAGTTCAACCTCGCCCTGATCTCCACCGCGCCGAACGTGGTGTACCGAGTGGTCGCCGAGGACGGAACCGAGCACCAGGTCACCAACCCGTCGTACTGGCCCGAGGGCAAGCACCGCGAGATCTTCGAGCCGATCGTCAAGTGCACGATCATCGTGCCCAGCGAGTTCGTGGGCACCGTCATGGAACTGTGCCAGTCCAAGCGCGGCGAGATGAAGGGCATGGACTACCTGTCCGAGACCCGCGTGGAGCTGCGCTACGTCATGCCGATGGGCGAGATCATCTTCGACTTCTTCGACTCGCTCAAGTCCCGCACCAAGGGATACGCGTCGATGGACTACGAGGAGGCCGGCGAGCAGGCGTCCGATCTGGTCAAGGTCGACATCCTGCTGCAGGGGGAGGCCGTGGACGCGTTCTCCGCGATCGTGCACCGGGACTACGCGCAGGCCTACGGCAACAAGATGACGGGCAAGCTCAAGGAGCTCATCCCGCGTCAGCAGTACGAGGTGCCCATCCAGGCGGCGATCGGCGCGAAGATCATCTCCCGCGAGAACATCCGCGCGATCCGCAAGGACGTGCTCTCCAAGTGTTACGGCGGCGATATCAGCCGTAAGCGCAAGCTTCTCGAGAAGCAGAAGGAGGGCAAGAAGCGCATGAAGTCGATCGGTCGCGTGGACGTCCCCCAGGAGGCCTTCGTGGCCGCGCTGTCCGCGGACTCGAGCGCGGACAAGAAGTGAGCGCGGACGAGTAGTAGCGGCCGTCGGGTCCGCCCGGGCTCACGCCCAGGTCCTCGCTCTGTGTCGCCGTACGGCGGACCGATTGGTGCAGCGGGTCGAGCAGTACCGTTTGCGTCCGTTGCGGGTGGTGTCGGCGAAGACGTCCGCGCAGTCGTCGGCCGCACACCGTGCCAGACGGTCGATGCCGCGTGAGGTCAGGTGGAGAGCGGTGCCCACGGAGAACATGGCGGTGAGCAGACGGGCGAACGAGACGTCGTCCGCGCGGTAGTGCACGTGCCAGTGGCCGTCGTGGTCGGTGAGGCGCGGCGGCGCCGAGTGGTCGGCGAGCAGGGCGTTGAGGGCGTCGGCCCGCCCGCGGGGGTCGGTGGTGTCGACGACGACGAGCCAGTCGTCGAGAAACGTCAGCACCTCCTCGAGGTCCTCGTCACACGCCCCCCGGTCGATGGTCACCCCCGATTCGCGGCAGCGGTCCACCAGTTCGCGGGTGGTGCGGGGGCGGCGGTTCGCCAGGTCGGCGGCGAGGGTCACCGGATCGGCCCCGTAAGGGTTGATATACACAAACCGATTACAGCACAGTGATCGGTATGCCTCAGTCATTCGCGGGTCTGGCCGCGTCCCCGGCGGTGGGGGTCTCCGTGTGGGTCCTGGCCGCGCTCGTGCTGGCCGCGTTCGTCGCCGGCTGGGTGGACTCGGTTGTCGGCGGGGGAGGACTCATCCAGCTCCCGGCGCTGGTGCTCGGACTGCCCGCGGATGCCTCGACCCCGGAGATCCTCGGGACCAACAAACTCTCCTCGGTCGCCGGGACGCTGGTCGCCTCCCTGACCTACCTGCGCCGGATCCGGGTGCCGATCGGGATGGTGCTCCCGCTGGTGGTCGCGGCGTTCGCCGGGTCGGCCGCCGGCTCGTCGGTCGCCAGGTTCATCCCGAGGGACCTGCTCACGCCGGTCGTCCTGGTGGCCGTCATCGTGGTGGGCGCCTACATGTGGTTCCGGCCCACCATGGGTCGCACCCACGAGAACCGGTACACCGGGTGGGCGCGCATCTGGCGATCGGCGCTGATCGGTCTGCTGATCGGGTTCTACGACGGGGTCCTGGGTCCGGGGACCGGGTCGTTCTTCGTGATCGCGATCGTCGCGTTCCTGGGCTTCGGCTTCCTGCAGGGGACCGTGGCGGCCAAGCTCGCCAACCTCACCACCAACATCGCCTCGATCCTGGTGTTCGGCATCCACGGCGAGGTGCTGTGGCTCATCGGTGGCTGTATGGCGGTGGCCAACCTCACCGGGGGGTTCATCGGCGCGCGGATGGCGATGCGACACGGCAACGAGTTCATCCGGGTGGTGTTCCTCGTGGTCATCGGCATCCTGGCGGTCAAGTTGGCGTGGGACACGGTGGCCCAGTGGACGTGAGGCGTCCCGCGGAGCCGACGTAGACTCGCCCCCATGACCCTCCCGAGCCCCGAACCCGGCCGCCACCCGCTGCTCGACGAGTCGCCGTTGCCGTACGGGTTGCCCGACTTCGCGGCGATCGACGAGGCGGAACTGGAGCCGGCCATCCGGACGGCGATCGACGACCACGCGGCCGAGGTCGCGGCGATCGTGGCCAACCCGGAACCGCCGTCCGTCGCCAACACGGTCATCGCCCTCGAGCGGTCGGGCCGGGCGCTCCACCGGGTCCTGTCGGTGTTCTACGGGCTCCTCGGTCCGGATGCGACCCCCGCCCGGCTCGACGTGGACCGGGTGGTCTCGCCGCTCCTGGCCGCCCACGGCTCGGCCGTCATGACCGATCAGGGCCTCCACGCGCGGGTCGACGCCGTCCACTCGGCGTTGGAGTCGGGGGAGCTGGAGGTCGACGACGAGACCGAGCGGCTGATCCGTCGGCATCACCGTGACCTCCTCCGGGCGGGTGCGGGACTCGACGAGGCGGGCCGCGAGCGGCTGACGGCGATCGACACCAGGTTGGCCGAACTGACCACGGCGTTCGGGGAGAACCTGCTCGCCTCCACCGCCGAGCTCGCCGTCCCCGTGACCGACGAGGCGGAGCTGGCCGGGCTGCCCGCGTCCATGCGCTCATCGCTCGCCGCCGCGGCCGCGGAGGCGGGACGCGAGGGTTGGCTCATCCCGCTGGGACTGCCCACGGTGCAGCCGATCTCCGCGTGGCTGGACCATCAGGGTCTGCGGCGGCGGGTCATGGAGGCCTCGCTGCGACGGGGTTCGACCCCGGAGCACGACAACTCCCCGATCGTCCTGGAGATCGTCCGGCTCCGCGCCGAGCGCGCGCACCTGTTGGGGCTGGGCTCCCACGCCGAGCACGTACTCGCCGTGGAGACGGCCGGGTCGCCCGAGGCGGCACGAGGTCTGCTGCTCGACGTGGTCGACGCCGCCGTCACCAATGCCCGCAACGAGGCCAAGGACCTGCTCGGCGGGGAGGACCGCGAGTTGAACCCGGCCGACTGGGCCTGGGAGTCCGAGCGGCTGCGCGCCGACCGCTTCCAGGTGGACGACGGACGCGTCCGGCCGTACTTCGAGCTCGAGCGCGTGCTGCGCGACGCGGTCATGCACTCGGCCTCCGAGCTCTACGGCCTGCGCTTCGCCGAGCGGACGGACCTGCGCGGATTCCTCCCGGACGTCCGGGTGATCGAGGTCTTCGACGACCAGCGGGACCAGCCCGACGCCGGGATCGGTCTGCTGCTCCTCGACTACTACGCACGTCCGACCAAGCGGGGCGGGGCCTGGATGAGTTCGTTCCGCGACCAGTCCCGGCTCCTGGATTCGCGTCCCGTCGTCGTCAACGTCATGAACCTGTCCCGCCCCGCGGCGGGTGAGCCGACGCTGCTCACCATGGACGAGGTCACGACGATGTTCCACGAGTTCGGGCACGCCCTCCACGGCCTGCTCTCGGACGTGGAGTACCCGGTGTTCTCCGGGACCTCGGTGCCCCGCGACTTCGTCGAGTTCCCCTCACAGGTCAACGAGATGTGGGCGCGCCGGCCGGAGATGCTCGCGCGATACGCCCGGCACGTGGAGACGGGGGAGCCGATCGCCGAGGATCTGGTCGCGCGGATGCGGGAGGCCGAACGCTTCGGTGAGGGGCAGGCCACCGTCGAGTACCTCGCCGCCGCCCTACTGGACCTGGCCTGGCACTCGCTGACCCTCGAGGAGGCCGAGGCGGTGACGGATGTCGACGAGTTCGAGGCCAGGGTGCTCGCCGAGGCGGGACTCGACGTCCCCGGCGTCGAGCCCAGGTACCGGTCGCGGTACTTCCAGCACATCTTCGCCGGCGGGTACTCGGCGGCCTACTACTCCTACTTCTGGGCCGAGGTGCTCGACGCGGACGCCGCCGAGTGGTTCGCCGAACGTGGGGGACTGAAGCGGTCCTCGGGGGACGCGATGCGCCGTGAGGTCCTGTCCCGCGGCGGGGCGATCGACTTCCTCGACGCCTACCGGGCGATGCGCGGTGCGGACCCGAGTCCCTCGGCGCTGCTGCGCCGCCGGGGCCTGGACAGTTCGGTGGTGGGCGGCCGCGAGGTCGCCACCGCCGGCCGGTCGTAGGATCGATCCGTGACGGCATTCCTCGAGTTCTGGGACAGGGTCGAGCTCTGGCTCGCCACCCTGCCGTTCCCCCTGCAGGTGTTCATCATGCTCGCCGCCGGAGTCCCGCTGTTCTTCCTGGTTGCGGTGGTCGTCGAGCGGGTGGCCGATGTGCTCGTGCACCGGTTCCGGGGGCTCGTCGCCGCCGGGGACCCCGAGACCGGGAAGGAGGTCCTGTAGATGCCCCGGTCGCGTGTGACTCTCGCCCTGATCCTGCTGATCGCGCTCGTCGTGATCGCGTGGCTCATCCTCGACGTCTGGTGAGGACGGGCCGTCCGCGGAACCGACTCTGCGGGACGGACTCCGGACGTACACTCCCTCCATGCAGCGCCTGAGTGGACTTGACGCCAGCTTCCTCTACTTCGAGACCAGGGCCCAGCTCCTGCACGTGTGCGGGTTGATCGTCCTCGACGGGTCCGAGATGAACGGCGGCTACTCGTTCGACGCGCTGCGCGCGGAACTCGCCCGCCGTGTCACCGGGATGCCGGGTTTCCGGCGCAAGTTGCACGACTCACTGCTGAACATCGACCACCCGGTGTGGGTCGAGGCCGAGGACTTCAACATCGACCACCACCTCCACCGGGTCGGCCTGCCGGAACCGGGTGGTGACGAGGTCCTTGCCGAGTTGTGCGGTCACCTGGCCAGCCAGCCGATAGACCGATCGATGCCGCTGTGGCAGATGTACGTCATCGAGGGGCTGCCCGACGGACGGTTCGCGGTGTTCGCCAAGATGCACCACTCGACCGTCGACGGCGTCACGGGCGCCAACATGATGTCGCAGCTGTGCTCGCTCACCCCGGAGGATCCGTCCCTCGACCAGGAACTGGTGCAGGAGACCGCCGGAGGCTCGGGAGCCCTCGAACTGGCCGTCGGCGGGGCGTTGTCCCGGCTGGCCACCCCGTGGCGTCTGGCCTCGCTGTTGCCGGGGACACTGGGTGTCCTTCCCTCGTGGATCAACAGGGCCCGCAAGGGTCTCGCCATGCCGGCACCGTTCACCGCCCCGCGCACCCCGTTCAACCGCACCATCACCGGGCACCGGTCCATCTCCTACGCCAGTGTGGACCTGGACCAGGTCAAGCGGATCAAGAACGCCTTCGGCACCACCGTCAACGACGTCGTGCTGGCCCTCTGCTCGACCGCCCTGCGCAACTACCTCGACGATCTGGACGAGTTGCCGTCGAAGCCCCTCATCGCGATGGTCCCGATGTCGGTGCACGCCGCGGAGTCACGCCCCGGCACCAACCGGGTGTCGGGAATGTTCATGTCGCTGGCCACGGACATCGACGACCCGGTCGAGCGTCTGGAGTCGATCCGGGACGCCAACACCGTCGCCAAGGACCACACCGACGCACTCGACGCCAATCTCCTGACCGACTGGGCGCAGTTCGCGGCGCCGTCCGTCTTCGGTTCCGCGGTCCGGATGTACTCGCGCCTGAGGCTCTCCGAGCGCCACCCGGTGGTGCACAACCTCATCATCTCCAACGTGCCCGGTCCGAACATCCCGCTGTACTTCCTCGGGGCCAGGGTCACGAAGATGCTGCCGATGGGGCCGGTGTTCCACGGCGCCGGCCTCAACTGCACGGTGATGTCGCTCGACGGAGAGCTGCACTTCGGGTTCATCGCGTGCAAGGACCTCGTTCCCGACCCCTGGCCCATGGCCCGCGCGGTGAGCGAGGCCATGGAGGAACTCGTCGAGGCCGCCGAGAAGCGCGAGGCGAGCGGGACCCCCACGGCGGAGCGGATGTCCGCCGCCGAGTTGGCGCAGTTGCGGAAGGACCTGAAGAAGGCGGGCCGTCAGTCGTCCGCGAGCAAGGACGGGGCCGCCACGAACGCCTCCGACCGACAGCGCCCGGCCAAGAAGGCCCCGGCAGAGAAGACGACCGCGGAGAAGACCCCGGCGGAGAAGACGACCGCGAAGAAGGCCCCGGCGAAAAAGGCTCCAGCGAAGAAGGCTCCCGCGAAGAAGACCTCGGCCACCACCAAGACGACAGCCGCCAGGAAGTCGACCGCCCACAGGAAGACGTTCACCGCGACCAAGCCGACCGCCGAGAAGACCACGGGCCGGACCGCCCCCGCCTCGACATCGGCTAATGAGAAGTCGGCCTCCAGGACCGCCGCCGCGAGGAAGACCTCGGCCCGGAAGACGTCCGACAAGCCCACGGGTTCCAAGCCCGTCACCCCCGTCGAGCGCACGGCCAACCCGTCATCCGGCACTGTGGGCTCCGTGCCCAGACCAGACAACTCTTCCGCGTCCGAACCGGCGACCGGTACCGCCACGGGGCCCGACGCTGCCGCACCGACCTACAGCGCCCCGGCCGCCACCGTTCCGGACGAGGGGCCCGCGACCTCCGAGTCGGGGGGCGGTGAGACCGGGGGCGACCGCGTGACCGGTCAGGCGTGACGACCGGGGCCCACGATCCGGCTGGTCTCGCCCTCTCCCCGCCGCCGCGCGACCCGCGGGCGCCGTTCGGGATCTACCTCCACGTCCCGTTCTGCGCGTCCCGCTGTGGCTACTGCGACTTCAACACGTACACGGCCGGGGAACTAGGGTCCGCCACCTCGCCCGCCGACTGGGAACGGGCGGCCGCACTGGAGATCGAGCGGGCGGCGTCGGTGCTGGCCGGGTCGGGCACCCCGCCGAAGGTCGACACCGTCTTCGTCGGCGGCGGAACCCCGTCGCTGGTGGGTGCGGACGTCCTGGTGGGGATGCTCGATCGGATCCGGTCGACGTTCGGGCTCGCGCCCGGAGCCGAGGTGACCACCGAGAGCAATCCCGAATCCACCTCCCCGGAGTTCTTCGGACGACTGCGCGAGGGCGGATACACGCGGATCTCGCTGGGGATGCAGTCCACCGCGGCGCACGTCCTGCGCGTCCTGGACCGCGCCCACACCCCCGGTCGCCCGCAGGAGGCGGTCGCCGAGGCCGCCCGAGCCGGGTTCGACCACGTCAACCTGGACGTGATCTACGGGACGCCGGGGGAGACCGACGACGACCTCGCCCGCACCCTCGACGCCGTGGTCGACGCAGGGGTGGACCACGTGTCCGCCTACTCGCTCATCGTCGAGGACGGCACCGCCCTGGCCCGGAGAATCCGTCGGGGAGAACTGCCCGGGACCGTCGACGACGTGCTGGCCGACCGCTACGAACAGGTGGCGGAGCGACTGTCGCGCTCGGGGTTCCACTGGTACGAGGTCTCCAACTTCGCGACCGACGAGTCGGGTTACTGCCGTCACAACATGGGGTACTGGCGCGGCGGTGACTGGTGGGGGATCGGACCCGGGGCGCACTCCCACGTCGCCGGTGCCCGGTGGTGGAACCTGCGCCATCCCGCGCGCTACGCCGCGGCGTGCGACGCCGGGGACCTCCCGGTCGAGGGCGGGGAGCGACTGCACGACGACGACCGTCACCTCGAGCGGATCATGACCGGCCTCCGTCTGGCCGAGGGGCTCCCCGACGGGGCGTTCACGGCGCAGGAGAGGGAACGTGCGGACCTCCAGGTGTCGGCGGGA
>NZ_JAALEF010000274.1:12133-14627 GCF_014145245.1 Dietzia sp. B44
GGTCCCGGGTACGCGTTGACGGAGTCGGGCAGGTTGCTGGCGGACGGTGTCGTGCGCGACGTCCTCCTGTAGAGCCGCTGGCCTAGAATCGTCTGTACGCAGGGCGCGAGGAGGGGGATCCATGTCGAGCACGGCCGATCGTAGGACCGAGGTCTTGCGCGCGATCGTCTCCGACTACATCGCCTCGCACGAGCCGGTCGGCTCCAAGACGCTGGTCGACCGCCATTCCCTGGGGGTCTCCAGTGCGACGATCCGCAACGACATGGCCGTCCTCGAGGCGGAGGGCTTCATCGTCCAGCCCCACACCAGTTCCGGACGGATCCCCACGGAGAAGGGCTACCGCCACTTCGTCGACTCGATCGAGGAGATCACCCCCCTCTCGCGCGCCCAGCGGAAGGCCATCCAGGCGTTTCTCGAGGGTGCCGTCGACCTGGACGACGTCCTCCGGCGGGCCGTGCGGTTGCTCTCCCAGCTCACCCGCCAGGTCGCCGTCGTCCAGTACCCGGTCCTGGGCCGCTCCACCGTGCGCCACCTGGAGGTGGTGAGCCTGGCCCCCACCCGTCTGTTGCTGGTGCTGATCACCGACACCGGCAGGGTGGACCAGCGGACCGTCGAACTCGCGGCCCCGCTGACGGACGACCATCTGGCCGAGCTCCGGTCCCTCCTCTCGGAGGCGGTCGCGGACAAGCGGCTCAGCGAGGCCTCCGAGGCCCTGGCGGCCACGCCTGACCGCGCTCGTCCGGACCACCGCGATGCGGCGGAACGGTGCGTGACGGTGCTGGTGGAGACATTGGTGGAGCAACCCGACGACCGAATCGTCCTGGGCGGCACCGCCAACCTCACGCGCAGCGCAGCCGACTTCGACGGGTCCCTCAGGTCGGTCCTCGAGGCCCTGGAGGAGCAGGTCGTGATCCTCCGGCTGCTCTCGGCGGCGCAGTCCGTGGGGATGGGAGGGCCCGGAGGGGTCACCGTCCAGATCGGGGAGGAGACCCGGGCGGCGGAGATCCGCGGCGCGTCGGTGGTGTCCTCCGTGTACGGTTCCGAGCGCCAGATGCTCGGCGGGATGGGGGTGCTCGGGCCCACGAGGATGGACTACCCGGGAACAATCGCCTCGGTCGCCGCTGTTGCCCACTACGTGGGCGAGATCCTGTCCGGGCACTGACGCCCGTAGCCTCACCCGGGACCAGTTCTTCCATTGAGTTCATTTGACGAAAGGCGACACGTGTCACGCGACTACTACGGGACCCTCGGGGTCGATCGGGGTGCCTCGGAGTCCGAGATCAAGCGCGCCTACCGCAAGCTCGCCCGCGAGTTGCACCCCGATGTCAACCCGTCGGACGAGGCGCGTGAGCGGTTCACGGAGATCACGGCGATGTACGAGGTCCTCACCGACCCCGAGAAGCGTCGTGTCGTGGACATGGGCGGCGATCCCCTCGACTCGTCGCCCGGCGGCGGATACGGCGGCGGTTTCGGTGGCGGTGGCTTCGGCGCCGGCGGCGGTCTCGGCGACGTGTTCGAGGCGTTCTTCGGTGGCGGCGGGGGCGGCGGCGGACGCGGCCCCCGGAGCCGCGTGCAGCCGGGTTCGGACGCGCTGATCCGCGTGAACCTTACCCTGGCGGAGTGCGCGACCGGCGTCACCAAGGAGATCCAGGTCGACACGGCCGTGCTGTGTGAGACCTGCCACGGCAAGGGGTCGGCGAGCGACGCGCCGCCCGCGAAATGCGGCATGTGTCAGGGGCAGGGGGAGATCCAGTCGGTCCAGCGCTCCCTGTTGGGCAACATCATGACCAGCCGCCCGTGCCCCACCTGTGCCGGCACCGGCGAGATCATCACCGATCCCTGTGGTGACTGCACCGGCCAGGGCCGCGTCCGCAAGCGCCGCACCGTCTCGGCCAAGATCCCGGCCGGCGTCGGCGGCGGGATGCGGATCCGGCTGTCCGGACAGGGTGAGGTCGGCCCCGGCGGTGGTCCCGCCGGAGACCTCTACATCGAGGTCAACGAGCGCACCCACCCGGTGTTCGTGAGGGACGGCGAGGACCTGCACTGCACGGTCCGCGTCCCGGTCGTGGACGCCATCCTCGGGGGCAGGGTGGACCTGGAGACGGTGGTGGGTGAAGACCTCGAGATCGACATCCCGGCCGGCATCCAACCCGGCCACACGGTCACCCTGTCCGGCCGCGGGATGCCGCGTGTCCGCGGCGGCGGTGCCGGCGACCTCACGGTGCACATGGAGGTGGTGATCCCCGAGAAGCTCGACCGCAAGCGGCGGGACCTGGTGGAGCAACTCCGCCGTCTCGGCGGCGACTCGGCAGAGATCGTCAACGAGGACACCGCCCGCCGGGGCGGGTTGTTCTCGCGTCTGCGCGACGCGGTCGCGGGTCACTGAGCCGGTGACCCCGCCCCTGTTCCGGGTCGACGCGGTCCCCGCCGTCGGCGAGACGGCCGTCCTCGACGGCGCCGAGGGCCGGCACGCCGGTTCGGCCCTGCGGGTGCG
>NZ_JAALEF010000275.1:0-2823 GCF_014145245.1 Dietzia sp. B44
GGCTCGACCGGCTGGACTCGGTCCTGGGCGGCGGCTGGCGTCGCGGCGACCGCGCGATGGAGCTGCGCCTGGCTTTACGTATGTGGGAACTCCGCGGCGCCTGAGCGCGCCCCTTCGCCACTCCTGAGCGCACCCCTTCCCCGCAATGCCGCGGTTGGCGGACCTCTCGCAGGGATTTCTGCTCTGGGACCTGCGAGATGCCCGCCACGTGGGGCTGTCACCTGAGTCGGGTGCCGCGGCCGGACTGGATGCCTCGTTGTTGCTGTCGTTGTTGCTGTCGTCGTCGCTGTAGTCGCGATCCGCCTCAGGCCTCCGACAGTCCTGGCACAGCGTCCAAATAGGGCTGCGACCTCGCAATACCCCGCAGTACGTAATATGAGACACATGTCAGGTTCGCAGGTGGGCGGCCCAATGGGCCGAAATCGCGAAACTGTGAGGTTGTAGACAGAAGGGCACTTTCCGTTTGCTACTCGCCAGTAGCTAAACGATAATAAATGAGACTCGTCAACAAAGACTGTTGACGCCCGCCCTCACCTCCCACCGGAAAGGCCCACCCATGAGCACCACGCCCCAGACCTCCCAGACCGCCGCGCCCACGCAGAACCGCCGCAAGAAGGCGCGGGCCATCATGGCCTCCGGTCTGGTGCTGGGCGTCGGCGCCGCGGTGACCCTGGCCGCCTGGTCCGACACCGCGTGGGGCGTGAGTGAGTTCGGTACCGGTGACAGCGCCTTCAACGTCCAGGCCTACTTCAACTCCACTCAGGGCTGGGACGAGTTCCTCACCCAGGACAAGGCCGGCACCATGCAGTTCGGACCCGCCTCCAAGGCCCTGGTCCCGGGAGTGCCCGTCTACCAGCTGGTGGGCCTGCACGAGAACAAGGGAAAGCTCGGCGCGGATGTCACCATCGCGCAGCAGAGCGTCGCCTCCAACGCGCTGACCAGCAAGGTCGCCGTGTCGATCGCCGAGCTCGGCGGTGGCTCGACCCCGCCGTCCAACTGCTCCGCTGCCGCCACCAACTTCAAGCCCGCCGGCACACTCGCCGCCCCCACGACGTCCACGACCCGCGTGGAGAAGAACGACTACAAGTGGCTGTGCTTCCGCGCCGAGCTCGCCCCGACCGCCGGACTGGATTCCGCCGGCATCGCGCCCGCCCCCGTGTTCTGGAACTTCGACGCGCAGAGCGACGACGCCTGACCCGCGACGACCACCTGATCCGAGACCGACGAACGACACGCGAGAGGTGATGGCCGTGCAGACCGCAGCACCGATGTCCCACAGCGGAACCCCGGCCCGCACCGCGGGAGCGCACCGCGCCCCCGGCAGGTCATTCGGCTCCTACCTCGCCGGCGGGCTGGCCAATCTGCTCGCCGCTGGCGGGGTGGTGGCGGTCGGTCTCGTGATCGCGGCGGTGACGATGAACATCACGCTCATCATGTTCAAGACCGGGTCCATGTCCCCCACGATCCCCACCGGCTCCGTCGCCGTGGTCAAGGAGATCAGTGCGGACGAGATCCGGGTGGGCGACGTCGTCACCGTCGACCGTCCCGGCCGGCTGCCCGTCACCCACCGGGTGATCGAGGTCCATCCGCAGGTGCCCGGCGAGGCGCTCATCCTGATGCAGGGCGACGCCAATCCGAACCCCGATCCGGGGATGTACCGGGTCGAGAGCGTCCGCAAGGTGCTGTGGTCGGTGCCCGGGCTGGCGAACGTGATCGTCTGGGCCGGGAACCCGCTGGTCCTGGGTTCGATCACCCTGCTCGCCGCGCTCGGGGTCCTGTGGACCTTCTGGCCGGGGCGCGATGACGACGAGGTCGGGCGGTGACCCTCCGGCAGCATCCGGTGCGGGCGCTCGTGGCGGTCCTCGGCGCCCTCGCCCTGCTCCTGACGACGGCCCTGGCACTCGGTTCGATCCGGCCCACCGAGGCGACGTGGTCCGACCGCGCAGTGGGCGCGGCCGAGTTCGGGGCCGCCAATCCGCACCAGAACACGCGCTTCGCCCGCGCGATGTCGACCTTCGGCCAGATGGAACGAGCGGTCCGGGACAGCGACGTCGGCGCCGTCACCGCCTTCCGCCAGAGCCCCGACACGTCCCGCCAGGTCGTCGGTCCGGCGACGCACAACAGCACCGGCTCCTTTCCCACTTACCTGCTCCCCCTGACCACCGTGGGATTCTCGTGCTCGACGCTCGATGCGCAGTCGCGGTGCGAGAACGGGAACCCCACCGGCGTGGCCTCCGCCACCGCCGGCGCGGTCTCCGAGACCCGATCTCTGGACGTGCGGACGGCCAGCATCCTGGGGGCGGACCTGGTCAGCTACTCGGGCAGGAACCCGATTCGCGCGACCGCGGCCTGCTCCCCCACCGCCGGGGCGGCGACCCTGAGCTCGGACGGGCCGGTGGTCCTGGGGCGGAACGGTCTCTTCGAGCAGGAGGTCCGCGTGGCGATGCCCGGTCCGAACTCGGAGCAGACGGGGTACCGGAGTTGGGGCAGCTACGACTACGTCGCCACCCTCCAGCACGTGAGGAAGGAGGGTCCCGGATACGCCCTGTCCCAGCTGCGGCTGCGCGTCAATGCCACCGGCACGGGCGGCGCCGAACGCTGGAACCTCACCCTGATCCTCGCTCACGCCGAGTGTGGGGTCGACCGGGCTGCCACGGCCGCCCCCACCCGCCCCCACAGCGGAGAATGGCCGATCCTCTCGGCACAGACCAACCGGATGATGGTCGCCCAGGCCGACGCGCCGGTCGCCACGCCGTCCGAGGTCGCCGCCGCCGACGGCCGCGAGGCCCCGAACGAGGAGCCGGACGAGGAGCCGGCCAGCGA
>NZ_JAALEF010000023.1:0-2271 GCF_014145245.1 Dietzia sp. B44
AGAACGAGGCGCCGTGGATCCTGGTTCCGGGCAGCGCCGCGAAGAGGGTGCCGGGCAGCGCGTCCTGGGCCCGGATGGTGGCGCCGGTGAGCTCCGTGTGGGCTGCCGCCCTGTCGCCGAGGAGGCCGGCGCGCACCGCGTCCGCCAGCTGTGCCGCTGTCGTCATAGCCTGTCCTCGACCCGCCTCTCGTTGTCCGTGACCCCCCGTGAACCCACTACACGCTACCTTGCCGGTCGCGGGTCACTGCGCCTGCAGGATCAGGTCGGCTGCGGGGGCGGACGGCGGGATGTTGTCCCGGTTGACCAGCCAGGAGGCGATGTCGTGGAACAGCGGCGCGGCGGACGCCCCGAGGGTGCCGCGCTGGGGGGCGTCGAGCATGATCGAGATCACGTACCGCGGATCGTCGGCGGGCAGGATCCCGGAGAAGGTGATCCAGTACCGGGAGTTGGAGTAGCACGCACACGACGGGTCGATCTGCTGGGCCGTGCCGGTCTTACCGCTGATCTGGTACCCGGCCACCGCGGCCTGAGGGCCGGTTCCCGCCTGTGCTCCCGGCCCGGACTGGACCACCGAGCGGAACATGTCGCGCACCGTGCGAGCGGTCTGCTCACTCACCACCCGCTCGCCCTCCGGTCGCTCGGACGCATGGGTCTCACCGTCCGGGTCCACCCGCTCGGCGACGATCCGGGGCGGCACCCGGACCCCGTCGTTGGCGATCGTCTGATAGATGCCCGCCATCTGCAGGGTCGTCATGGACAACCCCTGGCCGATCGGCAGGTTGGCGAAGGTACCGCCCTGCCAGTTCTGCAGGTCGGGCACCAACCCGTCCGATTCACCGGCGAGTTCGATCCCGGAGCGCTGCCCCAACCCGAACTTCTCCAGGTACTCCGAGTACGGCTCCTTGCCGACCCGCTGGGCCAGCATGAGGGTCCCGACGTTGGAGGACTTCCCGAAGATGCCCGTGGTCGTGTACGGCGTGGGACCGTGCTGCCACGCATCGGAGACGGTCACCCCCTCCATGCTGATGCTCCCGTCGACGGAGTGGACCTCCCCGGGATCGGTCAGCCCGGCCTCGATCGCCGCGGCGGCGGTGATGATCTTCTGCACCGACCCGGGCTCGAACGGCGAGGTGATCGCCGGGTTACCGAGGTCGGCCCCGCGCTCGAGCTCGGCGCCGATCCCCACCGCGGGGTTGAAGGTGTTGTCGTTGGCCATCGCGCGGACCTCGCCGGTCCGGGCGTCCAACACGACCGCGGACGCGCTCTGCGCACCCGAGGAGTCCTTGGCGGACTGCACCGCCTTCTGGACGTGCCACTGCAGGTCCGCGTCCAGGGTCAGACGGATCGTGTCGCCGTCACGCGGTGCCGAGACGTTCCGCAGCGTCCCCGGGATCACCGTGTCGTCCTGGGCCCTGTCGAAGGTCTGTCGGCCGTCCTCGCCGTCGAGTTCGTCGTTGAAGGACGCCTCGATGCCCTGCAGGCCGATGAGCTTGCCGTCGTCGCTCTTCGACGTGGCTCCCACCACGTTGGCCGCGAGGGCTCCGCCCGGGTACTCGCGGATGTCCACACGCTCCGCGCCGATCATGGGGAACTTCCTGGTGATCGCGTTGGCCTGGGTCACGTCGACGTTGCGGACGAGGTAGGTGAAGCCACCCTGGGACGTGAGCTTGGCCTCGATCTCCTCGCGGTCCACCTTCTCCCCGAGCACGGACTCGAACTCGTCGCCGATCTCGTCGACCAGCTGGTCCCAGGTGGGTTTGGTGCGGTCCAGTTCCCTGCGCGCCTCGGCGTTGCGCTGCTCGACCAGTGGCTGGATGGACAGATCACGGGCTTCCCGGGTGAACGCGATCGGGTCGCCGTGCACATCGACGATCGCGCCACGGGTGGCGGGGAGCACCTGGTGGACCTGCCGTTGGCTCTCCGCCCGGGCCGCGAGTTCGGTGCCACCGATCGTCTGTACCCACAGCAGCTTGACCAGCGCGATCACCATGATCACCACGAAGGCGGAGCGCATCCACGTGAACCGCCGGTCCGTCGACGCCGCGGTGAGGACCCTGCCGGAGCGGGTGGGGGGCCGACCGTCACCCGACCGGCTGCCGCGAGGGGCCCCCGAGGGGACCCGCGGTCCCTGTCCCGGGTTGCGTCGATCGGTCATCGAGGGGCCTTTCGCAGATCGTGTCGTCAGTAGAGGGGGCCGGGCACCGGCGCGAGTGTCGCGGCGTCACCGCCCGGGGCGGGTGCGGGAACCGGGGGTGCGGGGGCCATGGCCGG
>NZ_JAALEF010000276.1:0-418 GCF_014145245.1 Dietzia sp. B44
GAGCCCGGTTCCTGCGACGCCTCGGCGGTGCGGCCGGTGCCGGTCCGCGTCGACCGTGGTCGCACGGCCGACACCTCGGACCACCCGGTGGGTGGCACGGGGGTGCGGCGGTGCAGGCCGTACCACCCGGCGAGCATGGCGACGCCCATGAGGAACCCCGCCCCCACCACGAGGCTCTCCCCGGAACCGCCGAAGGTGGGTGCGCTGAGCAGGACGACGACGACGAGGACCGCGGCCGTGATCCTGGAACCGGATGCCCGGCCCTTCCCGATCAGCGCCTCCCCCTTGGAGACCTCGTCTCCGGCGGAGCGCAGGAGCAGCCACAACAGTGCGTACAGGAACACCCCGGCCCCGCCCCAGAGAGCGGCGATGACGAAGGCGATGCGGAAGAGGACGGGGTCCACCCCGTAGCGGCGGA
>NZ_JAALEF010000276.1:453-2927 GCF_014145245.1 Dietzia sp. B44
ACAGACTCCGGCGATCTTGGCGTCGTCCGGGGTCCGGACGGGTCGGGTCCGCCACAGGGAGCGGAGCTCTGATGGGACGTCGTGGGTGCTGGTGCTGGACATGACTCCATCGTGGTGGGCGGGTCGTGGTTCCACATCGGGGGCCGACCCTGATATTCGACCCTGAGAGCACCCGGCAGGGATGATGACGGCATGGTCGACACCGTCGTGGGATTCCTGAGCTCGGACGACCCCCTGCGGCTCTTCGGAGTGACGATGGTCGGCGTCAGCGGACGCACCTCCGGGGCAGGGTCTTCGCGGTCGGTGACCGGATCGCCGTCGGGGAGGTGCGTGGCGACGTGATGTCGCTGGGCTTCCTGCGGACGACGGTGATGGAGATGGGGGCCCCGTCGTCCATGACCGGATCGGAGACCGGGAACTGGGTACCGAGCCGCCAGTTCACCGGGCGGGTGGTGACCGTGTCCAACGGCGTGATCTTCGACGAGGCCGTCTTCAACTACTCCCGCGGTTTCCCGTTCCTCTGGGAGGAGATCTCGGTCAACCTCCCCTTCGACGTTGATCTGCGCGTCGTGGACGAGTTGTTCTCCGCGTGCGCCGATCGGCACACGCGCCAACTCAGCGACGAGGCGATGGCGAGTATGCAGCGGATGAGCCGCGTCTACGCGGTCGACGTCCGCGAGTTCGGACCGCAGGTCTTCGTCTCCCTCCAGGAGGACTGGATCCTCGTGACCGTCCGTTTCGTCGTCGGCAGTCACGGGGCGCGGGCGGTCAAGGACGCGATCTCACGTGACCTGGTGGCCGGGCTGAAGGAACTCGGGATCACTCCGGCGAGCGTGGCCTACGACATCCGTGCGGTGGGCGGGCCCCCTCCCGGGACGGACGAACCGGGGGAGATCCCCGATACCTCTCGGGGTCGCGATCTGTGACCATGGCGGTATGAGTGAGAACGCGACCGATCAGGTATCGGCCCCCGCGCCGCGACCGCCGGTCGCTCCACGGCCGCCCGCGGCCGTGCAGCCGGCCGGGTTCCGGTGGTACCCGCCGCTGACCAGGATCTCCGACGGGTCCGTCGTCGCCGGCGTGTGCGCGGGGCTCGCGGCCCATCTGGGGGTGCGGGTCACCCATGTGCGCCTGGCGATGGTGCTGCTCGCCACCCTGTCCGGCGCGGGTGTGCTGTTCTATTCCGCCCTGTGGGCCCTGACCCCGTCGGCGCGGGCGCCGGAGGGGGTCGCCTCCGCGGACACACGGGAGCGTCGCCGCGGCATGGCCCTCGCGGTCGTGGCCCTGGTGGGGTCGGTGCTGTCGTTCATGGTGACCACAGCGACGGGGCTGCACGTGATCGTGCCCGTCCTGATCGTGGCGCTGGGGGCCGGGCTGGTCTGGCAGCAGTACGACGGCGGGGGGCGGGTGGCTCCCCGGTCCGTCTTCGACTGGGCCAGGGTCACCACCGGTGCCACCCTCGTCGTCGTCGGTCTCGCCGTCGTCGTACTGGGGCAGGTCGAGTTGGCCGCCCTGCGGTCGTCCTTCCTGGCGGTGCTGGCGACCCTGGTCGGAGTGGTGCTGCTCAGCGTCCCCGTGGGGCTGCGGCTGTGGCGGTCCCTCGAGGAGGAACGTGCGGCCCGCATCCGTGAGGCCGAGCGCAGCGACATCGCCTCCCACCTCCACGACTCCGTGTTGCAGACGCTCGCGTTGATCCAGAAGCGATCCGACGACCCCGCCCAGGTGTCGCGGCTGGCCCGTCGGCAGGAGCGCGAGCTGCGGCAGTGGCTCTTCGGGGCCGGGTCGCGCATGTCCTCGGGCGCGGCCACCGTCGCCGGGGCCGTCGAGGTGATCGTCGGGGACATCGAGGACGCCTACGGTCTGCGCGTGGACCAGGTGGTGGTGGGCGGGGACGGCCCGGCGGGCGACGCCGAGGAGGCGGTGCTGGGCGCCGTCCGCGAGGCTTTGGCCAACGTGGCCAAGCACGCCGGCGTCGACACCGCCGACGTGTTCGTGGAGAACGACGGTCAGGTGCTCAGCGCCTTCGTCCGGGACCGCGGCTGTGGCTTCGACCCCGACGACGTGGGCGATGATCGCCACGGGTTGTCCCAGTCCATCCGGCACCGTGTGGAGAGCCGGGGCGGCAGCGTGACGGTGCGCAGTACGCTCGGTCGCGGAACCGAGATCGGGATCGAGATGCCGCTGGAGGGCGAATGACGGACGAGCCGGTGGGTGGCGTCAGGGTGTGCCGGGTGTTCCTCGTCGACGACCACGCGGTGTTCCGCAGTGGTGTCCGGGCCGAACTCGCCGGCCAGACCGGCATCGAGGTGGTGGGCGAGGCGGGGTCGGTGGCCGAGGCCGTCGCCGGCATCGGTCGGGTGCGGCCAGACGTGGTGCTGCTCGACGTGCACATGCCCGACGGTGGCGGGGTGGCCGTGCTACGCGCGGTGCTCGGGGCCGACCCGAGCGGCGCCTCCGACGCGTCCGGCACGACA
>NZ_JAALEF010000277.1:0-4610 GCF_014145245.1 Dietzia sp. B44
TATCTGCCCGACCACGTCGACGGACGGGAGTTGTTCCGGGTCGCCACCGCCTCGGTCCGATCCGGGAGCGGCCGCGGTGTCGCGGAGTTGGGCGACATCGTCGTCGTCCCCCCGGTGCGCGCCGCCCGCGACGTGGGCCTGCTCGTGGCCACCCCGATGTTCGACCGGTTCCACCCCGGCGGGGTGGAGTGGGACGACGGCCGACGTGAGGCGGTCGACGCGGTGATCTGGTGCACCGGATTCCGCCCGGCTCTCGGGCACCTCCGCGGCCTGGGGCTGTCGCGGGTCGGCGGCAGGGTGGTCGCCGACGGGCCCGTGGTGCCGGACGTGCCCGGGCTGTTCCTGCTCGGCTACGGCGACTGGTGCGGCGCGGCCTCGGCGACCCTCATCGGGGTCGGTCAGTGGGCGAAGGCGGCCGTGGCCGCAGCTCTCGGCCGGTGATCAGGCCCTGAGGCGCGCGACGATCTCGACGAACTCCTCCGCATAGCCCAGGTGGGTCCGCAGTCGCTCGAGCCGTTCGGTGGCCTCAGCCTCGATCTCGGCGATCAGCGCGGCCGATCCCGCCGGGTCGTCGGCTCGGCGGTCCAGGGCCCGGCAGAAGTCGCGCATGCGTTCCAGGCTGAACCCCAGGGGCTTCATCCGGCGGATGAGCAGGAGCCGCTCGACGTCCCCCGGCGTGTACAGGCGGAACCCGCCCCGGGAGTGTGCGGAGGGGATGACCAGACCGAGTTCGTCGTAGTGCCGCAGGCTCCGGATCGACAGCGCGGTGCGCTCGGCGACCTCGCCGATCTTCATGGTCTGCTCGCCGCGACTTGGCCCGCCCACAACTCTCCCGTTACGGTAGCTTTCTACTCTCACGCCGTGTGAGAGTCCTGACCCCGACTGTAGGTGATCCGTGAGCACCGAGTTCCCGACCGGCGTGCTGCCCTCGTTCCGCGCCGCGTTCTCCTCCCCCGCCCGGCTGCGGACCGAGGTGCTCGCCGGCCTCGTGGTGGCCCTCGCGCTCATCCCGGAGGCGATCTCGTTCTCCATCCTCGCGGGCGTCGACCCCCGGGTCGGTCTGTTCGCGTCCTTCACCATGGCGGTTACGATCGCCTTCACCGGAGGACGCCCGGCGATGATCTCGGCGGCCACGGGAGCGATCGCGCTCGTCGTGGCGCCGGTCGTGCTCGAGCACGGACTGGACCACCTCATCGCCACGGTCCTCCTGGCCGGGGTGCTGCAGGTGCTGCTGAGCGTGTTCGGGGTCGCGAGGCTGATGCGGTTCATCCCACGCTCGGTGATGGTCGGATTCGTCAACGCGCTCGCGATCCTCATCTTCTCCGCCCAGATCCCGCACCTGGTGGGCGTGCCGTGGCTGGTGTACCCGCTGGTGGCGGTGGGGCTGCTCGTCCTCGTGTTCTTTCCCAGGCTCACCACGGTGATCCCCGCGCCCCTGATCGCGATCGTGGCACTGACGATCGTGGTGGTGTGGGTGGGATGGTCGGTCCCCAACGTGCACGACCAGGGCGAGTTGCCCGGGTCGCTGCCGACCCTCCTGCTGCCGGACGTGCCGCTCACCCTGGAGACGCTGCAGATCATCGCCCCCTACGCGCTCGCCATGGCGCTCGTGGGGCTCATGGAGTCGCTGATGACGGCCAAGTTGGTCGACGACATCACGGAGACGCACTCCGACAAGACGCGTGAGGGCTGGGGTCAGGGCGTCGCAAATCTCGTCACCGGTTTCTTCGGCGGGATGGGCGGCTGCGCGATGATCGGGCAGACGATGATCAACGTCAAGGCCTCGGGCGCACGGACGCGGCTGTCCACCCTGCTCGCCGGCGTGTTCCTGCTGGTCCTCGTCGTCGTCCTGGGCGACGTCGTCGGACTGATCCCGATGGCCGCACTGGTCGCGGTGATGATCATGGTCTCGGTGGGGACCATGGACTGGCACTCGATCCATCCCCGGACACTGCGGCTGATGCCGCTGTCGGAGACCCTCGTCATGGTCGTCACCGTGGCGGCGACGGTGTGGACCCACAACCTCGCGATCGGCGTGATCCTGGGGGTGGTCACGGCGATGATCATGTTCGCGCGCCGGGTCGCGCACATGACGACCATCGAGAAAGTCGCCGAGCTCGACACGGACCACGACGGGGCGGTCGACACCCGCACCTACCGGGTCACGGGCGAGCTGTTCTGGGCCTCGAGCAACGACCTCGTGTACCGGTTCGACTACTCCGGCGACCCCGAGCACGTGGTACTCGATCTCACCGACGCCGACATCTGGGACGCCTCGACCGTCGCCACGCTCGACGCCGTGCAGCAGAAGTACGCGGCCAAGGGCAAGACCCTCACGGTGATCGGACTCGACGGTGCCAGCAGGGAGCGGCTCGACAAGCTCTCGGGCAGGCTCGGCGCCGGGCACTGAGCGCGGGTCGGTCCCGAGCGAATCCCTCCGGCCGGGCTTCCGAAAGCATCGATGGGCATCTATATTGATGGATGTCGATACGAGGCTTGGAGGCCGACATGTCCCGATCCGTGCACGACGCTCCTCTCCCCGAACTGCTCATGCCTCAGACGCAACTCCAGCGTGACGCCCGCGAGCTGGCCCGGCACTACGGGGGCGTGTTCAGTCCGCAGACCGTCGAGCGCGTGGTGTTCGAGTCCTATGCCGCGTTGCGTCGAACCGCGCGGGTCACCGCCCATCTGCCGTCGCTGTCCCGCCGCTTCGCGACCGACAGGCTCAAGGCTCTCGCGCAGGCGGAGGGGCGGGTCGCCAAGGACGTCCCCGAGGTGCTCTTCATCTGCGTCCAGAACTCGGGGCGCTCCCAGATGGCCGCGGCTCTCATGGCGGACCGGTCGGAGGGGCGGGTCCACGTCCGGTCCGCAGGCTCGCTCCCGGCGTCCGGGATCGACGAGAACTGCCGGGCGGCCATGGCCGAGGTCGGGCTCGACCTGACCTCGGAATACCCCAAGCCGCTCACCGACGACGTGGTGGCGGCCGCCGACGTGGTGATCTCCATGGGGTGCGGGGACGCCTGCGCCGTCTATCCGGGCAAGCGGTACCTGGACTGGGACGTCTCGGACCCCGCCGGCCAGGATCTCGACCGCGTCCGCTCCATCCGTGACGACATCGACGACCGGGTCCGCCAGGCCCTGCCGGAGATCGTCGGCATGACGCCCGCGACCGCCCCCGGTGCTCCGAGTTCGGGTGGTGCGACCAGGGAGGCGGCGTCGCCCTGAACGGTCCTCAGGCTGAACGGTCCTCAGGCTGACCAGTCCTCAGGCGAGGCGGAGGCCTCGGACGTCGACGATGTCGCGGATCTGGGAGAACGCCTCCGGGACGATGCTGTAGTGCGCCATCCGGCCGCGTTGTTCGCGGGTGACGAGTCCCGCCTCGACCAGCTTCTTCATGTGATGACTCACGGTGGGCTGGGAGATCCCCAGCGGTTCGGTGAGGGTGCACACGCAGACGTCATCGCACTCCGCCGCCGCGATGTGCGAGAGCAGGCGGAGGCGCATGGGGTCGGCCAGAGCCTTGAACCGGGTCGCCGCGGCTTCGGCCTCGGCCTGGGTGAGCGGCCCGTTCGCGCCGGCGATGCAGCAGTATTCGGCGGGCTCGGGCGAGGTCATGGTCCCAGGTTACCCGGACGACCGGGGCGGGGGAGGCCTGTGGATGTCCCCTCTTGCCCATTCGAAAGTGTGTGCGTATACTAGAACACTAGTTCGATACAATGTGACGGCGACGTACGAGTGGGCGTACGGGTGGAGGTGAGGGCGTGGACGAGACGGCTGGTGGCGCGACAAGTGGGGTCGGTCGTTCTGGTCACCCGTCCCCGCTCGGGAGGTTGTCCGATTCCGCCCGCGACACCTGGGTGGCGGAGAATCGCGCCGCCGGGGCCCGCCTGGCCGCGTGTTACGAGTTGTTCCGCGAGTGCGTGCGCCAGGACGAGGCCGGGGCGGGGGACGGTTCCCCGCCCGGGCACGCGGTGGTCGACCCGTTCGACGTGTGCACCGGCTACGTCGTGGCGTCGATGCCCATCTCCTCTGGCCGCGCCGCCGCCATGATCAGCCTCGCCGCGGACCTGACCGAGCGCTACCCGGCCGTCATGGAGGCGCTCTCGGCCGGTCGGATGGAACAGCGCGCAGCCGAGTTGTTGGCTCGTCAGATGGCCACGGTCGATCCGGCCGTCCTGTCCCGGGTTCAGCAGGAGGTCGTGGAGGACTACCTCGCCGCCATCGAGGCCGGCGAGCGTCCGGGCGCCCGGTCGGTGCGCGACTCCGTCGACGCGATCATCGCCCGCTACGACGCCAACGGGATCCGCGAACGAAGAGACGCCGCCGCCCGCGGACGCGGAGTCCACATCCGCAAGGGCGCCGACGGCATGACCAACCTGTGGGCGACCCTGGCCTCCGACGAGGCCGCTGTGCTGGCAGAGGCCATCGACCAGCGCGCCGCAGAGTTCGCCAACCCCGCCCCGGACACCCCCGCGGAATCAGCGCAGGCCCGCGCCGACGCCGAGGGGGCGGACATGTCGAACTATCCGGTGCCCGAACGCCGCGCGGACGCCCTGCTGTCCCTGGTGTGCGGAGACCGGGGCCGCGCCCGTGCCACCGATCTCGCGCCG
>NZ_JAALEF010000278.1:0-2931 GCF_014145245.1 Dietzia sp. B44
GGGCGCGGCTCGAGGAGTCGACGTCATGGGTCCACCCTGCCCCACGGTGGGGTCGCGCCCGGGCCGGCCCCCGCTGATCAGATCCTGACCAGCATCTTCCCCACGTTCGCCCCGCGCATGAGGTCGAGGAACGCGTCGACGGAGTTGTCGATGCCCTCGACCACGGTCTCGTCGAAGACGACCTCGCCCGAGGCCACCCACGGCCCGACCTTCTCCGCGAACTCCTTGAACAGGTGCATGTACTTGTTGACGGTGAAGCCCTGCAGGGTGAGCCCGCGGGTGATGGCGTGCCACATGTTGTCCGGGCCGGGCGAGCGCTCGGTGGCGTTGTAGGAGCTGATCGCGCCGCACAGGGCCAGGCGACCGTCGTCGTTCATCAGGTCCAGCGCGGCCTCGAGGTGGTCGCCGCCGACGTTGTCGAAGTAGACGTCGATGCCCTCCCCGTTCTCGCGACCGAAGTGCTCGCGCAGCAGCGTGCGGACCGGTCCGTCCTTGTAATTGATCGCGGAGTCGAATCCGTAGCTCGAGGTGGCCTTGTCGACCTTCTCCGCACTCCCGGCCGAGCCGACGACCTTCGAGGCGCCCATGAGCCGGGCGATCTGCCCGACTGCCGAACCCACGGAACCGGCCGCGCCGGAGACGAAGACGGACTCGCCCTTCTGGAACCGCCCGATGTGCAGGAGCCCCACGTAGGCCGTGAGGCCCGTGGTCCCGAGGATCCCCAGGTACGCCGAGACGGGAACGCCCTCGATCTCCTGCACCACCCGGAACTGCCGGCCGTCGCCCTGGGCGACGTCCCGCCAGCCGAGGTCGTGCATCACGACCGCGCCGACCGGGTGGGCGTCGGAGCGGGACTCCACGACACGCCCGACGGCGCCGCCGGTCATCGTCTCGTTCAGCTCGAACGGCGGGATGTAGGAGCGGCCCTCGTTCATCCGGCCGCGCATGTAGGGGTCGACGGAGAGGTACTCGTTGGCCACGCGCACCTCGCCCTCGGCGATCGCGGGGAGGTCGACGACGACGGTGCGGAAGTCGTCATGGGTCGGCCAGCCGCGGGGGCGGCTGACGAGCTGGATCTGGGTACTGGTCGTCATCACTCATGTGTACGCGCCCTGTCTGCGGGGCTGCCACCGGCCACACCTCTAGTAGGCTTCGCCTTCGTGCAGGACCAGCCCACTCCCGACCCCGCTTCGGCGACGCTCCCCGACGAGCGCGTCCGCAGTGAGATCGTCAGCGACTCCCACACCTTCCGCCGGGCCGTGGCCGACCTCCGCCAGGGGCTGGGCCAGCGTGAGCTCTGGCTCTCGCTGGGCTGGCAGGACATCAAGCAGCGCTACCGCCGCTCCACACTGGGGCCGCTGTGGATCACCATCGCCACCGGCGTCATGGCCACGGCGCTGGGGCTGCTGTACTCGATCCTCTTCCAGATCCCGTTGGCGGAGTTCCTCCCGCACGTCACCGTGGGCCTGATCCTCTGGGGCTTCATCTCCGGCTGCATCAAGGAGGGCTCGGAGGTCTTCATCTCCAACGAGGGCCTGATCAAGCAGTTGCCCAGCGCGCTCAGCGTCCACGTCTACCGGCTGGTGTGGCGGCAGTTCCTGTTCCTGTGCCACAACCTGGTGATCTGGGTCGTGCTGATGCTCATCTACCCGCGGCCGCTGGGATGGGACCTGCTGCTGGCCGTGTTGGGCCTGGCGGTGCTCATGGTCAACGGCGTCTGGGTGGCGATGCTGTTCGGCATCCTGGCCACCCGCTTCCGCGACATCGCGCCCCTGCTGGACTCCATGGTTCAGCTGCTGTTCTACATGACCCCCATCGTGTGGACCACGCAGACGCTGTACGAGCAGGGCGGGGAGATCGCCAACCGCGCCCGCATCGCCGAGCTCAACCCGCTCTACCACTACCTGGAGATCGTCCGCGCCCCCATGCTGGGCCAGCCCGTCGCCGCGTACCACTGGTGGATCGTCCTGGCCTGCACGGCCGTGGGGCTGATCCTCGCCTTCGTCGCGCTGCGCCGGTTCCGCTCCCGAGTCCCGTACTGGGTGTAGGAGGTATATCCCATGAGCCCCGCCACACCCACCCCCGGCGGCGTGTCCATCGACTGTGTGGACGCGTGCGTGGACTTCCCGATCTTCGACGCCAAATCGCGCTCCCTCAAGAAGGCGGTCCTCGGCTCCGCCGGAGGCGCGATCGGCCAGAACTCGTCCAACGTCGTCGTCGTCGAGGCCCTGAAGGACATCACCCTCTCCCTCCGCGAGGGGGACCGCATCGGGCTGGTCGGGCACAACGGTGCCGGCAAGTCCACGCTGCTGCGGTTGCTGTCCGGAATCTACGAGCCCACCCGCGGCGCCGCCCGGATCAGGGGTCGTGTGGCGCCGGTGTTCGACCTGGGTGTGGGTATGGACCCGGAGATCACCGGGTACGAGAACATCATCATCCGTGGCCTGTTCCTGGGCCAGACCCGCAAACAGATGAAGGCCAAGATCGAGGAGATCGCGGACTTCACCGAGCTCGGCGATTACCTGGACATGCCGCTGCGCACCTACTCGACCGGCATGCGCGTCCGGTTGGCGATGGGCGTGGTGACCTCGATCGACCCCGAGATCCTGCTGCTCGACGAGGGCATCGGAGCCGTGGACGCGGAGTTCATGAAGAAGGCGCGGGTCAAGCTGGCCGACCTGGTGTCCCGGTCCGGGATGCTGGTGTTCGCCTCCCACTCCAACGAGTTCCTGGCCCAATTGTGCGACTCGGCGATGTGGATCGACCACGGTCGCATCCGGCAGCGCGGGAGCATCGAGGAGATCGTCACCGCCTACGAGGGCCCCGAGGCCGGGCGGTCGATCGCCGCGTACATGGAGAGGATGACGCGTGAGGGCTGAGGGGTCCGGCGCGGCCGGCGGGGCCGCGGAGTCCGGCGCGGCCGGCGGGGCC
>NZ_JAALEF010000279.1:0-4486 GCF_014145245.1 Dietzia sp. B44
CCCCGCGGTCCGCGCGCTCCTCGCCGCCGAGCGGCCGACGGTTCTCGGCGCGCAGGAGGTGCTGCGCGAGCAGACCACGGTGATGCTCGACGCCCTGGGCCCCGGGTACGCCGTGGTCGGCCGCGGTCGGGGCTCGGACGGAGGTGGCGAGGCCTCGCCGATCTTCTACGACTCCGGACGGCTCGAGTTGCTCGACTGGGACCAGATCGCGCTGTCCGATCAGCCCACCCGCGCGGGATCGGCATCCTGGGGGAACCTCATCCCCCGGGTCATGGTGTCGGCGGAGTTCCGCGATCGCGGGACCTCACGGAGCTTCCTCGTGATCAACACCCACCTCGACCCGTTCTCCGCGCGCTCCCGTCTGCGGTCGGCGCGGGCGATTCTCGACCTGGTGTCCGCCGCCGCCCCGTCGTCCGCCCGGCACAGTCCGGCGCTGGTGACCGGCGACCTCAACACGGGCCCGGCCGGCGCGGCGGTCCGAGAACTGGTCCGGGAGGGGACTCTGGTCGACAGTTGGCACAGCGCGCGGACCCGCGCGAGCGAGGAGTGGGGGACGTACACCGGCTACCGCGCGCCGCGGAGGAACGGGGCGCGCATCGACTGGATACTCGCCTCGTCAGCATTTAGGGTCACCCACGCCGCGGTCAACCCGCTGCGGCCCGGCGGCGTGTGGGCGTCGGACCATCTGCCCGTCCACGCCGTCGTGCGTCTCGACCGAGGGGGTGTCGCCGCGTGATCGACAACTTCCTGCGTCCCGCGGAGAACCGCGTGCGGATGGCGGCGGACGCTCTGCGGATCCTCGGGGCCCTCAGCGTCCTGCTCGCCCTGCTGCTGCACGGTCTCACGGACGCGGCCATCGTCGCGTTCGCCCTGCCGGGACTGATGCTCCCGCGCTTCGTCGGGATGAGGCCGTGGGCGGACACCGCGGTGTCGGTCACGTTGCTCGTCGCCGCCTGGAGCAACGTCTTCGACCTGTACACGCGCATCTGGTGGTGGGACATCGTGGTCCACTTCGCGTGCGCCGGAGCGCTGGCGGTGGTGACCTACCTGTTCCTCGCGCACCGCGGGATCGTGCCGGCACCGGGTGACGGGGGTGTCCCGGCCGCGGGGGCGGTGGTGCTCACCACCGCCTTCGGCCTGGCCCTGGGCGCACTGTGGGAGATGGTGGAGTGGTTCGGCCACGCCTACCTGACGGACCGGATCTACGTGACCCTCGACGACACGATCGGGGACATGGCCGCGGGTGGTCTCGGCGCCCTGGCCGCGGGTCTGCTCCTGGCCCACTGGCCCCGGGTGCTGATGCCGACCGACCGGCCCGGTCGCGTGTCCTCGGAGGCGGGGTCCCGCCGCTAGACGGTCGACCCGGAGACCGCTGCCCGGGTACCACCGCTGACGCCGGACCTCACCGGATGCCGTCCTCGTCGTCGTCGTTCCCCCGTGACCCCGGTGAGACGGGGTCCTCCGGTGACGGTGTCGTGGCGCCCGGCCGACGAACCGGGGCTCCGGCCCGCACCACCTCCGCCAGGAGGGGGAAGAGCAGGACGGTGACCGCCCCGGCCGCCACCAGGACGGAGGAGATCTCGCCCGTCATCAGACCGTTGTTCACCGCGACCTCGGTGACCGCCACGATGATCGGGAGACCGGTCGCCGCGTACAGACCCACCCTCGCCCGTTCCCGTGGACCGTCGAGCCCGGGGCTCGCGCGGGTGACGGTCTCGCCCAGCCACACCCCTCCGCCGCGGAGGACCAGCATGCTCACCACGGCCGCCACCAGCACCCACGGCGAGGCCGCCACGGCCCCGAGGTCGATGCCCATCCCCGACACCACGAAGAAGGCGGGGATGAACAGGGTGTAGCCGACGGTCTCCAGTTGACGGAGCAGGATCGCGGCGAGACCGCGGTCCGGGGCCTGGCCACCGCCGCGCAGGTGTGCCCCGAGGGAGTCGACCAGTCGGCGCAGGATCATGCCGGCGGCGAACGCGCCGAGCACCACGTCCAGACCGAACACCGTGGCCACGACCATCATGGTGGCCAGCAGCAGGATCACCGTGCGCATGGCCAGCTGTCCGGTGGAGGTGGTGCCCTGCAGGAGCGCCCGACCGAGCGCGGGGATGTGGAGCAGTCGGGCCGGCACCGCCAGGATCACCAGCGCGGCCAGTCCGAACAGCCCGACGGCCGCGATGGAGGACTCGATGCTGCGGGTACCGAGCAGCACCGCCATCACGAGGATCGGCCCCAGTTCCCCCACCGCGCCGTGGGTGAGGACCGCCCGGCCCACGGGGGTGCTGTCATGGCCGGAGCCCTTGAGGATGGGCAACAGGGTCCCGATGGCCGTGGAGGTGAGCAGGAGCCCGATCGCCACCGCGGTCTCCCACCGGCCCGAGACCATCCACCCCACCCCGGCTGCCAGGATCAGGCTGACGACCCAGGTCCCGGCCGCTCGTCGTCCGCTGCGCCCGGTGAGGGTGGAGACCTCGAGCTCGAACCCCGCCAGCAGGAACAGCATCCCCAGCCCGAGCTCCGCGAGGAGCGCCACCCCGCCGGATTCCACCGCCAGGTCCAGACCGTTGGGGCCGATCACCATCCCGCCCACCAGGAGGAGCACCACGCCCGGGATGAACGAGCGGGTGAACCCGGACAGCACCGGTGCCGCCCAGACGGCCAGGACGATCCAGAACAGCGAGACGAGTTCGGTGGGGGACGCCTCGGCGGCCAGGAGGGTGGTGGTCACGTCCGGCCTCTCGCTCGATCGATGAAGGAGAGCTTAGACGAGCGGCGCGCACGCGAGGCCGTCGACCGGCGTCGACCGGATCGTGCGAGGGTGGGGCACATGACCACCTCGCCGCTCGACACGTCCGACGGTGACCCCCGGCGGCTCCCGGGCTTCCGTCGGACGTTCGGCGCGGGGCGACTGACCCTCGGGCTGGGATTCCCGCTGCGGACGCGCGCCGACCGGGTCGACGGCCCGGACATCAGCGAACAGATCGAGGTCGCCCGGGCCGCGGAGACCGGAGGGTTCGCCGCCCTCTACGCCCGGGACATCCCGCTTCGCGTCCCGTCGTTCGGCGACGTGGGCCAGATCTACGATCCGTGGGTGTTCCTCACGTACGTGGCCGCCCACACCAGCCGGATCGCCCTCGGGACGGCGGCCGTCGTGCTGCCCGTCCGCCATCCACTGCACGTGGCCAAGTCCGCGGCCAGCCTGGACCGTCTCTCCGGCGGCCGGTTCCTCCTGGGCGTGGCCTCCGGCGACCGGCCGGAGGAGTTCCGCGCGTTCGGGCTGGAGCAGGGGCGGCGGGGGGAGAGGTTCCGGGAGAACCTCACGGTGATGACACACGCCCTCACCACCGAGATGCGCGGGATCCGCTGGTCCGGGGGGTGGATGCACAGCGCGGACGTTGTCCCCAAGCCCACCGCCTCGTCGGTGCCGCTGATCATGACCGGCTCGTGTCAACAGAGCATCACGTACCTGGCCGCCCACGGGCACGGATGGCTGACCTACCCGCGTGACTTCGACGCGCAGCGCCGGACCGCCGCGAGGTGGCGCGAGGTGGTGACCGAGAGCCGGGAGGGAGGATCCGACGACGACGAGGTGTTCAGTCCCTTCGCGCAATCGCTCCAGATCGACCTGGCCGAGGACCCCGACGAGGCGGCCTCGCCGATCGGCTTCGGGTTCCGGATCGGTCACCGGCGTCTGGTCGAGCACCTGGCGGACCTGCGGGGGATCGGGGTCAACCACGTCCTGCTGGGGGTCGGGGCGTCCCGCCGGCCGATCCGGGAGGTCGTCCACGAGCTGGCCGAGACCGTCGTGCCCCACTTCCCCGCGCTCGCCCACTAGCCTCACCGGCGGAACGGAGAGGCGGGACCACCCATGACAGGCGCGGCCACCCCGGAACCCGGACTGTTCGAGCACCTCCGGTCCCGGCAGTTCCTGTTCATGCTGCCCCGCGCGGTGTCACTGCAGCTGATGCACCCGGCGATCAGTGCGGCGATGCTCGAGCACTCGCCCTCCCCGGGCTTCGTCTGGCTGCACAAGAAGCGATCGGTCCCCCCGACGATCGACATGGCGTTCGACCCCCATCCGGAGTCCTGGATCCCGAGGCGCATCGTGGTCACGCACGACACCATCCGGGGAACCGACGCCGACGGCCACCGTTACCACTCACTGGACCCGCAGGTCTTCCACTTCCAACACGCCACGTATGTGGACTCGCTGTTCGAGACCATCACGAGATTCCGCGGTCCACTGGACGCCGGGGAACGCCGGTCGGTCTACGCCTCGTGCTGCAGGTGGTACCGCGCCTACGGCATCTCCGACGCACCGCTGCCCCCGACGGTCGAGGACTTCGACGCCTACTTCCGCGACCGGACCGGGGCGCTCGCCGTCACCCCGGCGCTCACGCGCTACCGCGGGCAGCTCCTCCGTCCCCGCCAGTGGTGGCCGGCCGCGGTCCCCGCCGGCGCCATCCGGACGTTCCTGCATCCC
>NZ_JAALEF010000280.1:0-9263 GCF_014145245.1 Dietzia sp. B44
GGCCGAGCGGCTGCGCGCGGCGCGCGGGTACGGGCCGGAGCGGTTCGCCGCCCACTCGGTGGCCCTGGGTGCGCGACCGGACCGCAGTACCTTCCCCGCGCAGGCGCCCTGCCCGGTCCTCATCGTGGGGGCATCACACGACCAGGTGGTGCCCACCGAGGACCAGCGCAGGTGGGCCCAGGCAAACGGTGCCGGGGGCGGTGGTGCGGGCGCCAGCAGCAAGGGCGCCCGGGCGGTGACCTACGTGGAGATCCCGGAGACCGGGCACATGCTGCCGGTCGAGACGCCTGAGGAGTTGGCCACCGCGATCAGCGACTGGTGGCGCCGCACCGAGGCCTGATGCGGGACATTCTCGGGTCGCCGAGCGCAGCATCGTGCCGACACTGCTCCTCGCCGCAACCCCCCGGACGGTCTAGAGTTCTTCCCCAGAAGGCGGGGTGGTCGTCAATGACTTCTCGGAATCGACCGTTGTCCCAGAGATCCGTCGCGCCGGGGGACAGGGCGAATCGCGCGTTGAGGGAGCTCGACGACCAGGTCTTCTCGGACGTCGTCCTGCGGGAAGTGCATCGTCGCAGTGCGTTCGGCCGGGTCGCCGGGCAGATCGACAGGGCCGTGAAGACGGTCCGGGCTCCGGACATGGACCTCCTCCGGGGACCCACGGCACCGCGTGCCGGAGATGGCGCCACTGCCGCTCGTCGTGCCCGTGCCGTTGCGGTCTCAGTCTCGCGGGGTGCCGCAATGCGGGTGCCTCTGATGTGCTCGGTCGAAGCGGCTGAGGCCCTCGCGCGGCGCGGAGTGTTGTCCGAATCCACCGCCGCCGACGCACTTCGGACGTTCGCGCGAGACGGCCGCCTGATCGCGCTCCGCGGCGACCGGAGATGGGTCTACCCGCGATTCCAACTGGACTACTTCGATCCGCGCGACCCGAACAACATCATCTGCGCGATCAACCGGGTGCTGGACGCCGGTCGCTATCCGGAAGCTGCGACCTCCTGGTGGACCCTGCAGTCGGTCGCCCTGCCCGGCATGCGCCCACCCGTGGACCTGTTGGGAGGCGACCACGACGCACTGCGGCAGCTGGCGTCGGAGTACGCGTCCGGAGCTGATCGGTGACAGGTGCGCGGCGGCTGACTCAGCGGGGGAGTTGCCCGTCGTCGATCTTGATGACGGTCCCGGTGACCGCCTCTGACGCGTCCGAGACGAGGTAGAGCAGCGTGGAATCGAGCTGTTCGGGTACGCCGAGTCGCTTCCGCGGGAACCCGGGCGCGATGTCGCCGACCCGCTCGAGCATCCCGTCGGTCATCTCCGACTCGAAGACTCCCGGCGCGATGGCGTTGACGTTGATGAGATTGCGCGCCCACTCCACGGCGAGGGCCTCCGTCATCCGACTGAGTGCCGCTTTGGTCGTGGCATAGAGGGCGGCCCCGTTCCCGGCGTAGTGGTACGCGGCCATCGAGGAGATGTTGACGATCCGGCCCGGGGTTTCGGCCACGATCAACCGTCGGGCCACCCCGGTCGCCATGAGCCACGGGCCACGGATATTGGTGTCCAACACGGCGTCCACGAGCTCCAGTGGCATCTTGTGTGCGCGCTGCGCATCGGGGATGCCGGCGTTGTTGATCAGGATCCGGGGAGCGCCGAGACGCTCGGTCACCTCCGTGAGGCAGGACTCGACGGAGGCCGGATCGGCGACGTCCAGCCGAACGCCGTGCGCGCTGCCTCCGCGTCGGCTGATCGCGTCGACGACCTCCTCGATCCTCTCGGTACGCCGCCCGGTCACGACGACTGTCGCGCCCGCGTCCGCGAGCACATGGGCGAATCGGGCGCCGAGGCCGGCGGTCGATCCGGTGACGATCGCGACGCGACCGGTGAGGTCGACAGAAGTCATGGGGAGTCCTCTCCGAGGTGGGGGGTGGCGGTGGAACCGGTCAGATGATGCGGCGAGGCAGTGAGGGAAGTAGCTCAGGTGAGAAGAGGTCGGGCAGGCCGTCCGAGGCGCGGTCCGGGAAGTCCGGCTCCTCCTTGGCCAGGAACGCGGAGACGCCGGCGCGGACGTCGGCGGACGTGCCGCGGGTGTAGATTCCGATGGACTCGGCGCGGTGGGCCACCTCGGGGTCGGGAGCGCCGAGCATCCGCCACATGAGCTGGCGGGTCAGCGCCGCCGACACCGGGGCAGTGCCGCGGGTCAGCTCGCGGGCGATCTCGATGGCGCGGGGGAGGACCTCGTCGGCGGGCAGCAGCTCACGCACCAGGCCGCGCTCCAGGGCCTCGCCGGCGAGGATGGTTCTGCCGCCGACAGTCCACTCGACCGCCGTGGAGATGCCCACGATGCGGGGCAGGAACCAGGTGGAGCACGCCTCCGGCACCAACCCTCGTCGCGTGAAGACGAACCCGAACTTGGCGTGGTCCGCGGCGATACGCACGTCGGTGGGCAGGGTCATGGTCACCCCGACGCCCGCGGCCGAGCCGTTGATCGCCGAGATGATCGGCTTGGTCATCCGGAAGATGCGTAGCGAGACCAGGCCGCCCGTGTCCGGCGGGGGGTTGCCGGTGTCCTGGCCGGGATCGACGGCGAAGGTGTCGCCCCCGCCCGAGATGTCGGCCCCCGCGCAGAACGCCCGCCCGGTGCCGGTGAGCACCACGGCCCGGATGTCGTCGTCGGCGTCGCAGGCGTCGAGGGCGGCGACGAGGTCGGTGAGGTTCCGCGTGGTCGCCGCGTTGAGCCGATCGGGGCTGTTGAGCCTGATCACGGCGACGTCGTCGTGGCGCTCGAGGACGACCTCTCGCTGGTCGGCTGCGGTCTCGGGTGCCTGGTCGGGCGAGGGCTGCATGGTGACGGACGCTACCCGCGGTGGCGGGTGGTGGGGCCGGGATCCGATACTGACCGGCTGCGCATACTCGCCGCCGGCTCGACGGGGGAGGATCCGGGTTCAGCGGTTCGGGTTGGTGGCCGCGCCATCGAGCCAGAGCATGTCGGTCGCGTCGGCGTGTGAACCGGTGGAGCCGACGTGCTTCGAGCTGATCTGAGGCCCCTTGGTGATCACGTGGACGAGCGCCATGCCGTGGCCGCGGCCGAGCCCGTAGTCGTTCTTCAACCACTCCAGGATCGGCCCGGCCTTGGTGCCGGGGCCGAAACCGCGTTCGGTCGCCTGATCCACGAGTTGCCGCGGCGTCAGCCCGGTCTTGGTGTCGATGGTGTCGAGATACGCCTGGAAGGACATCGGATTCTCCTCTGATCGATAGGCGGCGGGGTGATGGGTTTCGGGTGATGAGCGAGTGGGTCCGGTCAGGCGTCCGCGGAGTCCGAGCGCAGGGCATAGGTCGCGACGATGTTGCCCGCCTGGGTCTGCGTCGAGTTCAACAGACGCAGGCGCGTCGTGGGGACGGACTCGTCGAAGAGCCTGCGGCCCTCACCGGAGATCACCGGGTGGATGGTCAGCGTGAGCTCGTCCACCAGGCCCGCCAGCACCAGCCTCCTGGTGGTCTCCACGCCACCCGCGATCGCGATGTCGCCGCCCGGTTCCTGCCGCAGCTGCCCGAGGTACCCGGCCGCATCACCGGTGGCGATAACGCTGTTCCACGGCAGCTCGCCCGTCAGGGTGGAGGTGAGCACGTGCTTGCGGACCGGGTTGACCCACTCGGCGAACGGGTCCTGCGCACCGGGCCAGTAACCGGACCACTCCTGCCAGAGCGTGCGGCCCAGCACCAGGTCCGTGGTCGCGGCAGTCATCTTCTGCATGAACTCCATCTCCTCGGGTCCGAAGGCGTCGAACTGCCAGTGCTCGGCATGCTCCGTCACGCCGTTGAGCGTGGAGAACATGTGGGCCGTGATCGTGCGGCTCATGATGATCCCTCCTGAGGGGACTCGGGGGCCCGGTCGAGCAGGTGCTCGGGGCCCGAAGGGCCGTCCTTCACAGGGGTAGACGGTGCGAGGCGCCGAAAGTGATCGGTGCGGCGGGGATTCTCCCTACGGCAGGTGGGCGGGCAGGCCGAACTCGGCGAAGTGGCCCGCGCCGATGAAGTGGGTGAGGGCCGAGAGGCGGCCGGCGCGGGACTCCAGGACGTGGATCGCGAACGGCTCCCATCGAGCCGCGCTGGAGTCGCGAACGCCGGCGTCGTTTCGGCTCTCGTCTCGACCGCCGCCGTCGTGATAGACCGCGACGGCCGGACGGCCGTTGGCGGAGGTGACGATGGTCCGCGAGTTGCGGCACACCTGCCCGGGGCCGCGCCACCAGCGCTCGATCTGCGCGGGGCCGCGGAGCCAGAGCTCGAACGGCGGCATGCTGAACTCCGCGTCCTCGGTGAGCAGGTCGACCAGGCGGTCGACGTCGTAGGCCTCGAAGGCGGCGACGTACTTCTCGAGAAGCCGGGTGTCGTAGGCGGGGGCGTCGTCCGCGGTGTCGGTTGGGAGAGTGGCCCCGTGCTGGGCCATGGTCTTGCGCGCCCGGGCGAGTGCGGAGTTGACCGAGGCCACGGACATGTCGAGGAGGTCCGCGCACTCCGCCGCCGAGAGCACCAGGACATCGCGGAGGATCAGCACGACCCGCTGCCGGGGTGGCAGGAACTGCAGCGCGGCGACAAAGGCGAGCCGGACCGATTCGCGGGCGAGGGCGGTGGCGGACGGGTCGACGCCGAGATGGGCGTCGCTCGCCGGGCCGATCCACATCTGCTCGGGCATGGTGGCCAGCGACGTGGGGTCGTCTGGGACGCGGCCGGGCTCGTTGAGGTCCACCGGAAGGCTGCGTCGCTGCGGCGCGCGAGCCATGTCCAGGCAGACGTGGGTGGCGATGGAATACAGCCACGTACGCAGCGACGAGCGGCCGCCGAATTCGGCGCCATCCCGCGCCCTCCACGCACGCAGCATCGTCTCCTGCGTTGCGTCTTCGGCCTCCGCGATACAGCCGAAGTAGCGGTAGCAGTAGCCGAGGATCTCGCGGCGGTAGGTCTCCGCCTCGGTCGTGTTCACGCGGTCATTGTCCGCCTGGGGTGCGGAATTGTGGTGTGGTTCGGCGGCCGGGCGACAGGTTCCGGGGGACAGTGTCCACCGCCGATGCAGCGGCCGGCCTTCTTGATCAAAACTTCACGCGACCTCTACCTGAACTGGTGCGTGCACGCGCGATGCTGATGTCACCAACCGAAGGACGGTGACGACCATGATGGGCTGGTCGGGTCAGCTGAGTGCCACCGGGTGGATCATCATGGCGGTGTGCATGCTCGTGTTTTGGGCGGCAGTGCTGTCCATGCTGGCCATGATGTTCCGTAATGACCGTTCCGGGGGGCACGGACGCACCGCGCCGGAGGCCGATCCGCTTCGAGTGCTCGAAGTGCGTTTCGCCCGCGGAGAGATCGGCTCCGACGAGTTCGTGGCCCGCCGAGAGGAGCTGACGCGCTCCGGCAACTCCGTACCGACGAAACCCGAGCACGGGCGGCCCCGTGTCTGAGCTGACCCGCCGGTCCTTCCTCCTCGGTTCAGCCCTCGCCGGGGCCGGGGCGCTCGTCGCCTGTTCCGGAGCGGGCCCGCCGACCGGTACCCCCGTGCAGCCCTTGTCGGACGCTGTCCGTCGTGCCGAGCTGGCGCGCCGCAGCGCGGGCCAACGGGTGGTCTCAGCGCGGTTGACGCCGCGTCCGGTCGACGTGGATCTCGGTGGACGCGTCGTCTCCACCTGGGGCTACGACCCTAGCCTGCCCGGGCCGCTACTGCGTGCCCGTGTCGGGGATCTGCTCAAGGTGGAGGTGGACAACCAGCTGCCGGCGGAAACCAGCGTGCACTGGCACGGACTGGCACTGAGCAACGACATGGACGGGGCACCCGGCCTGACTCAGGACCCCATCGCCCCCGGCGGTCGGTTCGCTTACGAGTTCACCGTCCCGCACGCGGGCACGTACTTCTATCATTCGCACTCCGGGCTCCAACTCGACCGCGGACTCTACGGGCCCCTGATCGTCGACGACCCGAACGAGCCCGGTGACCATGAGCACGAGTGGATCGTGGTGCTCGACGACTGGCTCGACGGCACCGGTCGTACCCCCGACGATGTTGCCCGCGACCTGGGCATCGGTGACGCCGCAGGTATGGGCAGCGGATCTGGGATGGGAAGAATGGGCGCGATGGACCACGGCGGCATGAGAGGTATGGGCGCCACGGACACGGGTTCCGAGACGATGCTCTCGCCGATGCTCGGCGGCGCCGGGGACGTGAGCTATCCGCTCTACCTGGTCAGTGGGCGGGTCCCGGAGGACCCGATGGTGTTCAACGCGACACCCGGGGAGCGAGCGCGTATCCGCCTCATCAACGCCGGTGCTGATACCGCCTTCCGCGTGGCCCTGGGCGGGCACCGGATGACCATCACCCACACCGACGGCTTCCCGGTCGTGCCGCAGGATACCGATGCACTGATGGTCGGGATGGGCGAGCGGTTCGATGTGCTCGTCACCCTCGGCGACGGCGTCTTCCCGTTGTTCGCGCAGGCCGAGGGCAAGACCGGTCACGGGCAGGCACTGGTGCGCACCGCTGCGGGCGACCTGCCTACCCGGTCCCGACCCGACGAGCTGGACCGGCAGGTGCTGTTCGGCACCGATCTGGCGCCTCGCGCGGACGTCCGACTGGAAGAGAAGGGGCACGATGTTTACCACAGTCTGGACATGGGCGGGACCATGTCGCCGTACAGGTGGACCCTGAACGGCCGCGCTCACCCCGACATCACGTCGTTGGACGTCAACGAAGGGCAACGGGTTCGTATGCGGATGCGCAACATGTCGGACATGTTCCACCCCATGCACCTGCACGGACACACCTTCGCTCTGCCCGATACCGGGCTGCGCAAGGACACCGTCACGATCAGACCGATGCGCACCGTGGAGATCGAATTCGATGCCGACAACCCCGGCCAGTGGGCGCTTCACTGCCACAACGCCTATCACCAGGAGGCCGGGATGATGACCACCCTGTCCTACCTGGCCTAGTGAACACCCTGAAACACCCAAGACAGCCGAACCCCTGAGCCCCGCCACTCCCAGGAGGCTATTGATGTCGCATCCGGAACACGGACCCGCGCAACCGAACCCGGCGCCGACCAGACACGGCCACGGCGCCGAGGTTCACAGCCCGCCCCCCGCCGAGCACGGCGAGCACGTCGCCCATGTCGGGCCGGGCGGGCACGGCGAGGACGGGGGCCACGATCGACACGCTGGGCACGGGGCACACGGGGAGATGTTCCGCCGTCGCTTCTGGGCGTCGCTGGTGCTGGCGATCCCGGTGGTGTACTTCAGCCACATGGTCGCCGATCTGCTCGGCTACACCATGCCGAATTTCCCCGGCGCCATGTGGATCGCCCCGGTGCTGGGCACGGTGATCTTCCTCTACGGCGGCACCCCGTTCCTCACGGGCGGCTGGGCCGAACTCCGCTCGCGCCGCCCGGGGATGATGCTGCTGATCTCCATGGCGATCACTGTCGCCTTTGTCGCCTCCTGGATCACCACCTTGGGCCTCGGCGGGTTCGAGCTGGACTTCTGGTGGGAACTGGCGCTGCTTATCGTGATCATGCTGCTCGGGCACTGGCTCGAGATGCGCGCGCTCGGCTCGGCCTCGGGAGCCCTCGATGCGCTGGCGGCCATGCTGCCGGACTCGGCGGAGAAGATCACGGATTCCGGGACTGTCGCAGTTCCGCTTCCGGACCTCGAGTTGGGGGACCTGGTGCTCGTGCGCGCAGGAGCGCGGGTGCCCGCCGACGGCACGGTCACCGACGGCCGTGCCGAAGTCGATGAATCGATGATCACCGGCGAATCCAAGACGGTCACCAGAGAAGCCGGCGACACCGTGGTCGCCGGAAGCGTTGCGACGGACAGCGCGCTGAGGGTTCGGATCACCGCGGTGGGCGAGAGCACGGCTCTGGCCGGCATCCAGCGGATGGTCGCCGACGCCCAGGCCTCCTCGTCCCGAGCGCAAGCTCTGGCAGACAAGGCCGCGGCGTTCCTGTTCTATTTCGCCACGGTCGTGGGCATCCTCACGTTTGCGGTCTGGGCGTTGCTCGGCAACGTCGACGAGGCCGTGGTGCGCACGGTGACCGTGCTCGTGATCGCCTGTCCCCACGCGCTGGGGTTGGCTATTCCACTTGTGATCGCGATCTCCACCGAACGAGCGGCCAGGTCCGGGGTGTTGGTCAAGGACCGGCTCTCGCTCGAACGCATGCGCACCGTCGATGTGGTCCTGTTCGACAAGACCGGCACCTTGACCGAGGGCCAGCACCGGGTCACGGGAGTCACCGCCGCGCGCGGGGTCACCGGGGAGCGGGTGTTGGCGTTGGCGGCGGCGGTCGAGGCCGACAGTGAACACCCCGTCGCCCGGGCTATCGTCGCGGCGGCCGATGACCGGGTGCCGGCCGGCGAGCGGATCGCCGCCACCGATTTCCGGTCCCTGCCAGGCCGTGGGGTCCGCGCCCGTGTCGATGGCACCGAGGCCAGCGTCGGCGGTCCCGCCATGCTCAACGAACTGGGGTTGTCGATTCCCACCGACGTCGCGGAGGTGACCGAGCAGTGGGTGTCGCGCGGGGCGTCGGTGTTGCACGTCGCCGAAGGTGACCGGATCCTGGGGGCCGTCGCGCTCGAGGACGCCGTGCGGGAGGAGTCCCGGCAGGCGATCGACGCCCTGCACGCCCGTGGGGTCTCGGTCGCCATGATCACCGGCGACGCCCAGCAGGTCGCGGACGCCGTGGCCACGGACCTCGGGATTGACGAGGTGTTCGCCGAGGTGCTTCCCGAGCACAAGGACGCCAAGGTCACCGAGCTCCAGAAGCGCGGGCACAGGGTGGCGATGGTCGGCGACGGGGTCAATGACGCCCCCGCCTTGGCTCGCGCTGATGTGGGCGTGGCGATCGGTGCCGGGACCGATGTGGCCATCGAATCCGCCGGGGTGGTGCTCGCCGCGAACGACCCGCGGGCGGTCCTGTCTATCATCGACCTCTCCCATGCCAGCTACGGCAAAATGTGGCAGAACCTGGTGTGGGCAACGGGGTACAACGTCATCGCTGTGCCGTTGGCCGCCGGGGTTCTGGCCTTTGTCGGCGTGGCGATTTCCCCCGCGGTCGCGGCGATCCTCATGTCTGTCTCGACCATCGTGGTGGCGCTCAACGCCCAGCTGTTGCGCCGCCTCGACCTCGACCCGGCACGATTGGCCCGCACATGACCACGGTGTGACCGATCTGGTCGCTCATGTCGAGAACCCGGATCCGGTTCCGTCCCCCTAGGAGCGTGGGTCAGTAACACGC
>NZ_JAALEF010000281.1:0-5942 GCF_014145245.1 Dietzia sp. B44
GGCAGATCCCGGCGGTGATGCTCGCGGGGGTCGCGGCGTCCATGGTCGTGCTCGTCCCGCTGGGGGCGGGGCCGGAGGGCTCCGACGACGGGCTCGAGGACCTCGCCACCGGCGGGCCGGCGTTCGTGGTCCTCGGGCTGCTCGCCGTCGCGGTGCTCGTGCCCGTGGCCGAGGAGGTGGTCTTCCGGGGGATCGTCCTACCCGCGCTGAGAGCGAGGTTCCGGGCGGTTCCGGGGATCGCGCTCGCGGGGGCGGTCTTCGCCGCCGTGCACCTGATCCCGCCCGCGCTGCCCTACCTGCTGGTGGTGGGGATCTCGCTGTGCGTGATGGCGCAGTGGTACCGGTCGATCGTGCCCGGGATCGTGCTCCACGGCGTCAACAACGCGGTCGTGTTCGCCGGCGTCGTCGCGGCGGGCGCGACCTGAGGGGTGCACGTGGGGCGGTGCCCGGCGGAGCTCAGGCCAGCAGTGCGGACACCAGCAGCAGGACGGGGAGCGCCCCGAGTGTGGTGAGGACCGCCGAGTCGCGGGCGAGCAGCGTCCCGTGGCCGTATCGGGTGGCCACCACGAGCACGTTCTGCGCCGTGGGCAGGGCGGCGGCCACCACCACGGTGAGGAGCTCGTGACCCCGCATCCCCATGAGGCCGCTGCCGACGGCGTACGCGAGCAGGGGGTGTGCGACCAGCTTCAGGCCGCTGGCCAGGGCGATCTCCCGGCGCGGTGACGCTCCGGCCTCGAGCACCTTCACGCCGTAGAGGGACATGCCGAACACCAGGAGTGCGCCGGGGACCGAGATCTGACCGACCAGGTGGACCGGCTCGAGCAGCCGTTCGGGCGGCGACCACGGCAATGCCGCCACCACCACCCCGGCCAGCGCGGCCAGGACCAGCGGGGTCCGGGCGGCCTGGAGCGCCGAGGAGAACGCACCTCCGCCGCCATCGGTCGTGCCCTCCGCCCGGGCGGCGCGCTCGAGTACGGCGATGGCGATCGGCTGGAGCACCGCCACCTGGAAGAGCAACAGGGGCATGACGAACCCGAAGTCCCCCAGGACGTAGACGGCGATGGGGATGCCCAGGTTGGCCGAGTTGACGTAGCTGGCGGACAGGGCGCCGACGGCGAGGTCGGCGGCCGGCCGCCGGAGCCACAGCTTCGCGATGAGCACGTAGGCCACCGCCATGACGATCGCCGTCGCGGCGGAGACCACGAAGACGCCGGTGAAGACCTGGTCGAGCGTAGTCCGGGCGAGGGCGTCGAACAGCAGGGCCGGGGTGGCGACGAAGAACACGAGCCGGTTGAGCACCAGTCGGGCGTCGGAACCGAGGACCCGGGAACGGGCGAGCAGCCACCCGAGTGCGACGACCGCGACGATCACGGCGAAGCCGTTGAGGACGCCGGCCACTGCGGACTCCTGGGGTTCGGGGGAGGGGAGCGGTAACGCCGATCGGGGCCGAGCACTCCTGCGGGCAGGAGGCGCGACCCCGATCGGGTTGCTGTTGCCTGTGTCGGCGGCTATTTACCGCGAACGGGACGTGCGGTGCGGTTCGACCGCGCCGAGCAAGGGCTCAGCGGCTGGTGAACGGCAGCAGTGCCATCTCACGGGCGTTCTTGACCGCGACGGCGACCTGACGCTGCTGCTGCGGCGTGAGGCCGGTGACGCGGCGCGAACGGATCTTGCCACGATCGGAGATGAACGTGCGGAGGGTGTTGACGTCCTTGTAGTCGACCGTCTCGATACCCGCGACCTTCAACGGGTTCTTCTTGGGCCGACGACCCTCCTGGGCACGGATCTTCTTGGACGGGGTGCTACGCGCTTTTGCCATGATTACCTACTCACCAACTCGACTTCGTGACACCGGGCAGCTCGCCACGGTGGGCCATCTCGCGCATGCGGACGCGGGAGAGGCCGAACTTGCGGAGGTAGCCGCGGGGGCGGCCATCGGCGACGTCGCGGTTACGCACCCGCACGGGCGAGGCGTCACGCGGCATCTTGTTGAGCGCGGTCTGGGCGTCCATGCGCGCCTCGTCCGTGCTCTCGGGGTTCTTGATGATTGCCTTGAGCTCGGCGCGGCGCTCGGCGAACCGGGCCACCTTGGCCTTGCGCTGCTCGTTGCGCGCGATCTTTGACTTCTTGGCCACGGGTCAGCGCTCCTCTCGGAATTCGACGTGCTTGCGGACGACCGGGTCGAACTTCTTGAGGACGATGCGGTCCGGGTTGTTACGGCGGTTCTTGCGGGTCACGTAGGTGAACCCGGTCCCGGCCGTGGACTTGAGCTTGATGATGGGTCGAACGTCGTTACGTGCCATCTCAGATCTTCTCCCCACGGGCGCGGATACGGGCCACGACGGCCTCGATGCCATCGCGGTCGATGGTCTTGATGCCCTTGGTGGAGACCGTCAGCGTGACGCGACGACCCTCGGAGGGCACGAAGTAGCTACGGCGCTGGATGTTCGGGTTCCAGCGACGGTTGGTCCTGCGGTGTGAGTGCGAGACGGACTTGCCGAAACCCGGCTTCCGTCCCGTTACCTGGCAATGCGCCGACATGGCGTGGTTCTCCTTCCGCCTCCTCGTACGGTGGCGCGTGATGGTCGGGGCTCCCGGTCGGCCTGGGCCGAACAGCAGCGGATCACCACGTCGCGGGCACCGTGAGAGGCGATAGCAAACGTGCAGACAACAGCGATGGTCTAGTTTACGGCCCGACCGCGGGAAACGGTAATCAGCACGTCAACGCCGGTGGGGACGGCCGGCGGAGCGTGCGAATTGGGTACGCGGTCATCGTACGGGTACGATCTACCGATGCGTGTGCTGATACCGGGATCCCCGGTTCGGCCACTGGCAGTTGCGTGCCCCTGACGGGGCGGGCGCCAGACCCAAGACTTCTACCGAGCTAGAGGGATCCAGTATGAAGAACGACATCCACCCCGACTACCACCCGGTGGTCTTCCAGGACTCGGGCACCGGCACCAAGTTCCTCACCCGCTCCACCGCGAAGAGCGAGCGGACCGTCGAGTGGGAGGACGGCAACTCCTACCCGCTCATCGTGGTCGACGTGACCAGTGAGTCGCACCCGTTCTGGACCGGCGCGCAGCGCGTCATGGACACGGCCGGCCGTGTCGAGAAGTTCCAGCGCCGTTACGGCAACCGCACCCGCCGCACCAAGTGAGCCGCGGGTCGGTGCTCCGCCGCCGACCCACACCCACACCCGAGACCTCAGAGGACGTAACAGTCATGGCAGTTCCGAAGCGTCGCCTCTCGCGCGCCAACACCCATTCCCGCCGCTCGCAGTGGAAGGCCGAGAACCCGGCCCTCCAGGAGACCAAGATCGACGGCCGCGCCGTGGTGCTGCCGCGTCGCCTGGTCAAGGCCGCCAAGCTCGGCCTCGTCGACCTCGACCGCTGAGTGTCGGTCGACTGATCGCCGAGACGAACTGAGCTCCGCGGCGCCCGCGCGTCGCACGCACACGCCCGGTCACGAGCCCGGTGGGTCCCCCCGGACCCACCGGGCTCGTCGGCGTCATCAGGAGCCGGCGCGGACCGCGCATCGGTCGCGGTATTCCTCAGCCGTGGTTCAGGCGGGTGCGGGAGACTTCCCGGTATGAAGATCCTCGTTGTGGACGACGACCAGGCCGTGCGTGAATCCCTGCGCCGTTCCCTCACGTTCAACGGTTATTCGGTGGAGCTCGCGGGGGACGGGGTCGAGGCGGTCGAACGGCTCGACGCGAACCGTCCGGACGCGGTGATCCTCGACGTCATGATGCCCCGCCGCGACGGCCTCGAGGTGTGCCGGATACTGCGGAGTCGGGGGGACGACCTGCCCGTGCTCATGCTCACCGCCCGGGACGCGGTGTCCGAGCGGGTGGCGGGCCTGGACGCGGGCGCCGACGACTACCTGCCCAAGCCCTTCGCGCTGGAGGAGCTGTTGGCCCGGCTGCGGGCGTTGCTGCGTCGTCGGGGTCCGGAGGCCGAGGACGTGGACGAGGTGTTGGAGTTCGAGGACCTGCGGATGGACCTGGCGACCCGCGAGGTCAACCGGGGGGAGCGCCGGATCCAGCTGACCCGGACGGAGTTCTCCCTGCTCGAGTTGCTCCTGCACCATCCCCGTCGTGTCCTCACCCGGAGCCACATCCTCGAGGAGGTGTGGGGTTACGACTTCCCCACGTCGGGGAACGCGCTCGAGGTGTACATCGGGTACCTCCGGCGTAAGACCGAGGGCGACGGCGAGAGTCGTCTGATCCACACCGTGCGTGGCGTGGGATACGTGTTGCGCGAGACGCCGTAGTGCGAGCCCGCACGGTGGGGTGGGGCTCCACACCGATCTCCCTGCACCAGCGGGTCACCCTGTTGGCGGCGAGTTCGGTGGGCGTCGCGGTGGCCCTGATGGCCGTCGCGGCGTACTTCGTCGTGTCCGGGTCGATGTACAGCGAGGTCAACAACCGGCTCCAGCAACAGGCCGACCAACTGGTCAACAGCCAGCTCGCGTCGGAGTTCGCCCTCCAGTCCCGGAGCACCCTCATCGCGCTGCGGGCCTTCAACCCCAATCTGGACGCGCAGATCGTCGCGCCCTCCGGTGTGCGGACGGCCACCGGCGAACCCTTCCAGATCGGCGGCCCCGAGATCGCCGTGGTCCGCGGCGAGACCGAGTCGAGCCTGCGGACGGCCGGGGGCAAGCAGATCTATGCGGTGGGGGTCCGCGACGGTTCGACACTCATCCTGGCGCAGGACCTGAGCCCCACCAGGGCGGCCCTCAATCGTCTGGCGATCGTCCTGACGCTGGTGGGTGCGGCCGGCATCGCGCTGGCGGCGGTGGCCGGTACGGCGGTGGGGCGCACGGGTCTGGCGCCGGTCGCCCGGTTGACCAGGGCGGTGGAGCGGATCGCCAGGACCGACGACCTGCGGCCCATCCCGGTGGCGGGTGATGACGAGATCGCCCGGCTCACCGCCAGCTTCAACCAGATGCTCGTAGCGCTGGGGGAGAGCAGGGATCGACAATCGCGGCTCGTGGCCGATGCCGGGCACGAGCTCAAGACACCGCTGACCAGTCTCCGGACCAACGTGGAACTACTGATCGCCGCGAGCAGGCCGGGGGCGCCGACCATCCCGGCCGCGGACAGGGGGGCGCTCGAGGTCGACGTGATCGGTCAGATCTCCGAGCTCACCCAGCTGGTCGGGGACCTGGTCGAGCTCGCCCGTGAGGATTCCGGGGAGGTCGAGCTGGAGCCGGTCGCGGTGTCGGAGGCGGTCGAGCGGGCCCTCGAGCGGGTCCGTCGGCGGCGTCACGACGTGCGGTTCGACGTGGATCTGGCGCCCTGGTACTCGTTCGGTGACAACGCGGGGATCGAGCGTGCGGTGCTGAACATCTGCGACAACGCGGCCAAGTGGAGCCCGACCGGGGGAACGGTGACGGTCCGGATGAACCCGGTGTCGGAGTCGGTCGTGGAGTTGACCGTCGCCGACCAGGGGCCGGGTATCCCTGAGGAGGACAGGCAGCTGGTCTTCGAGCGATTCCACCGCTCGCGGGAGGCACGGGCGATGCCCGGTTCGGGGCTCGGGTTGGCGATCGTCCGCCAGGTGGTCACCCGGCACGGAGGCACCGTGGAGATCCATGACGCGGACGGTGGGGGCACCGAGGTGCGGATGACCATCCCCGGGTGTGAGCTCCCCCCGAACTGATCGACGGGGGACGCGGTCGTCTCAGCGGGCACACAGCGCGGTGAGGAACCATGTCGGATATGGAGAACGAGAACGATCGGGGCACGGGTGGTCCCCGGCCCGGCGACGAGTGGGCCTCGGGTCCGGGCGCGGGTCCGGGTGGATACGGTCAGCGGCCGGAGAGCCCGTATGGTCCCCGCGACGACGGTCGGCGACCGGGCCCGGCGGACGTCGGTCCGCCCCCTCCCGGTTCCGGGCAGCCCGGCCAGTACGGGCACGTGCAGCCGAACCAGGGCT
>NZ_JAALEF010000282.1:0-3089 GCF_014145245.1 Dietzia sp. B44
TGATGTTGGCCGTCCCCGCGCCGCCGCCGGACTCGACGACGTCCGGGTAAAGGGTCCCCTGGACGAGGAAGTCCACCGACGAGTCCGCGCTGTCGCCGGAATCCTCGAGTTCGAGGGCCTGGGTCACGGCCCGCTCGAACGACCGGATGAACTCGCGGCCGATGATCTTGCGCTTGGTCTCGGGGTCGCTGACCCCGGCGAGGTGGCCCAGGTAGATCTCCGAGTCGTCGAGCGTGATGAGGCGGGCTCCGGTGGCGGCCACGAAGTCGTTCTCCACCTGCTCCCGCTCGCCCGCGCGCAGCAGCCCGTGGTCAACGAACACGCAGGTCAGCCGGTCTCCGATCGCCCGCTGGACCAGCGCGGCCGCCACGGCGGAGTCCACGCCGCCGGACAGACCGCAGATCGCGCGACCCTCGCCGATCTGCTCGCGGACGGCCTCCACGAGCTGCTCCGCGATGTTGGACGCGGTCCACGTGGGCTCCAGGCCCGCGATCTCGGTGAGGAACCGGGTGAGCACCTGCTGCCCGTGGGGCGAGTGCAGCACCTCGGGGTGGTACTGGACGCCGGCCATCCGTCGATCGACACACTCGAACGCCGCGACCGGGGCACCGGCGGACGAGGCGGTCACCGTGAACCCCTCGGGCGCCGACGTGACCGCGTCGCCGTGACTCATCCACACCGGGTGGGTCGCGGGCAGTCCCGCGTGCAGCACCCCGCCGGACACGCCCACCTCGGTGCGCCCGTACTCGCGGTTGCCGGTGTGCGCGACCTCGCCCCCCAACGCACCCGCCATGGACTGGAAGCCGTAACAGATGCCGAAGACCGGCAACCCGAGTTCGAGCACGGCCGGGTCGAGCGCGGGGGCACCGTCGGCGTAGACGCTGGCCGGCCCCCCGGACAGGATCAGCGCCACCGGGTCCTTGTCCCTGATCTCCTCCACCGTCGCGGTGTGCGGGATCACCTCGGAGTAGATCCGCGCCTCGCGCACCCGTCGCGCGATGAGCTGCGCGTACTGGGCGCCGAAGTCCACGACGAGCACCGGCCGGGGCGGGGCGGGGGCTCCTGTGGATCCGGCGGTGATCTGGGAGTCGGTCTGTGCGTTCTCGGCCACGGACCAGAGTCTAGGTGTTCTGCCCACGCAGGTTGGGTATGCGGTCGGCGGGTGAGGCGCCTTTGAGTGCGGTGTGGCCGCGGTGATGATTGTAGTGATGCAGGAACGCCGGTAGCAGAGCTTGGCGGTCTCGTTCGTTGGCGTAGGGGCGGGCGTAGGCCCATTCCTCGAGCAGGGTCCGGTTGTAGCGTTCGACTTTGCCGTTGGTCTGCGGCCGGTACGGCCGGGTCCGCTTGTGGCTGATGTCCGGGCCGAGGGCGTCGGCGAAAGCGTGGGAGCGGTAGCAGGAGCCGTTGTCGGTCAGCACCCTGCGCACGGTGATCCCGGCGTCGGCGAAGTATGCGCTGGCCCGGTGCCAGAACGCGGCCGCGGTCTCCTTGCGCTCGTCGTCCAGTAGCTCGCTGTAGGCCAGGCGTGAATGGTCGTCGACGGCGTTGTGGATGTACCAGTACCCGGTGCCGCTGCGGTTCTTGCGGCCCATGGCGCGGCCGAGGAACTTGTGGCCGCCGCCGTCGGGGATGCGGCCGAGCTTCTTGATGTCCACGTGGACCAGGTCGCCGGGAGCGTCGTGCTCGTACCTGGTCGGGCGACGCCGGGTGGCGCGGACCGGGGCGCCGGTGGCCGGGTCGGTGAACGCCAGGCGCACGCACCCGTAGCGGGAGAGGATCTTGTGCACGGTCGAGGGGTGCATGCCCAGGTGGTAGGCGATGCGGGCCGGGCCCCACCGGCGTGAGACGCGCAGCCCGATCACCCGGCGCTCGCGCCGACGGGGCGTCTGGTGCGGACAGGTATGTGGCCGGCTGGAGCGGTCGACCATGCCCGCCTTGCCGTTCTCTCGGTATCGCTCGGCCCAGCGGCGGGCGGTGGTGACCGAGACGTTGAACCGCTCGGCAGCCCGGGCCGGGGTCCAGCCGTCCTCGACGACACACCGAGCCAGGCGCAGTCTTCCCGTGGGCGTCAGAGTCGCGTTAGCGTGGGACACGAAGACCTCCGTTGTGGATGTGGGTGCTTGGTCGCTTCCACACCTCACACGGAGGTCTTCCTCATTTCATCTCGCCATGCCGACCGGAGACACAACCTGCGTGGTCAATACATCTAGGCCCCGTGGCCACTCCGCCGAACTCGGCCACTTCCGCCCCCGGGGTGTTCACAATGGATCACATCACGACCGGGGTCGTCCTCGGCCGTGACCATCGACCGGGAGGGCACCGATGGAGAGGATGACCGGCTTCGACGCGAGCCTGCTGTACCTGGAGACGGCGCAGCAGATGCTCGTCGTGGGCGGGATCCTCGTGGTGGACGTCTCCGACCAGGGGTCCGCGTACAGCTTCGAGCGACTCCGGACGGAACTCGCCCGTCGGGTCAAGGAGATCCCCGCGTTCCGCCGCAAGATCTACGACTCCGTGTTGAACCTCGGGCATCCGGCATGGGTCGAGGAATACGACCTCGACGTGACGCGGCACGTCCGACGCGTCGACGTGGAGCCGCCCGGTGACGACGACGCCGTGTTCGAGATGTGCGGCCGCCTCAGCAGTCGCCCGCTCGACCGGTCGAGGCCGCTGTGGGAGATGTGGGTCCTCGAGGGCCTGGCGACCCGGACACGGTGGCCGTGTTCTTCCGCGCCCACCACGCGCTGCTCGACGGGACCAGCGCCGCGGCGGTCCTGCGGAAGCTCGGCGGGGCCGGGACCACCCCGTCCGCCCGTGATCTCGACCCGGTGCGGGTCCACGCCGGTGGGGCCAATCCGATCGGACTGGTCGCAGGCGGCCTGTGGGACTTCTCCGTGCGCCGACCACTCACCCTCGCCCGGCTCGTCCCGGAGGCCGCGATGCTGCCGTGGAGACTGCGCAGGGCCACGGCCACGAGGAGGTCCGGCGGGAACGCGGCGGAGGCGGTGGAGGACGGTGGTGACGCGGCGCAGACCACCCCGATCCCCGGCGCCGCGCCGTTCACCGCCCCGAGGACCCGGTTCAACGCG
>NZ_JAALEF010000282.1:3136-10931 GCF_014145245.1 Dietzia sp. B44
GGGCGGTCCGGGGCACCTCGCTCGACCTGACGGAGATGAAGGAGGTCAAGAACGCCTTCGGGGTGACGGTCAACGACGTGTTCCTGACCGTGGTGGGCGGCGGACTGCGTCGGTACCTGCGATTCCACGACGACCTCCCCGAGAAGCCACTCGTGGCGGTCGTGCCCGTGTCGACGCGCGGGGACGAGGGGACCCAGGGCAACAACCGGGTGACAGTGCTGTTCGCGTCGCTGGGGACCGACATCCAGGACCCGCTCGAGCGGCTGCGGGCGGTGGCCCGGCGGACGCGGCGGGGCAAGAGGCGGGCCCGGGGTGGGATGCGCCCGGGCCTCATCCAGGACGTGGCCACGCTGGCGCCGTCCGGCGCCCTGTCGCTGGTGATGCGCCTGTACGGGGACCTCCACCTCGCCGACCTGCACCCGGTGGTGCACAACCTCAGCGTCTCCAACTTCCCCGGCCCCCGAAAGACACCGGACTTCCTCGGCGCGCGGGTGACCCACATGTACCCGCTGGGCCCGCTGATGCACGGTTCCGGGCTGTCCGTGACGGCGATGTCCCTCGGCGATCGGCTCGACGTGGGGATCAACGCGTGCGAGCACCTCGTGCCCGACCCCGGACTCATCGCCACCGGGCTGCGGGAATCGATGGAGCGCCTGCTCGAACTGACCCGGGAGACGGCGGCCGGGGCGGGGGACGCCGGGGCGACGGTCTCGACCCCGCCGGGGTCCACGACGACCGAGGAGGGGTGACCCGTGGAACGGATGAGCGGCCTCGACGCCAGCTTCCTGTACCTCGAGACCGACGAGCAGATGATGGTGATCAACGGGGTGGTGCACCTCGACGTCTCCACCATCGACGAGGGGTACTCCTTCGAGCGCCTCCGGTCCGGGCTCGCCCGGCGGGTCAAGGCCATCCCGCCGTTCCGGCGCAGGATCCACGACTCCCGCCTGAACCTGGGACACCCGGCGTGGGTGGAGGACTTCGACTTCGACATCACCCGTCACGTCCACCGGATCCGGCTCGATCCGGACGGCGGCGAGGACGAGCTACTGGCCACGTGCGGGCGACTCGCCTCGACACCACTGGACCGCTCCCACCCGCTGTGGCAGGTGTGGATCATCGAGCGCGGCGACCCGGCCGCCCCCACCGTCACCGCGTTCTGCCGGGTCCACCACGCGCTCATCGACGGCATGCTGGGTGCCGAACTGCTCGCCACCCTCGCGGCCACGGACGCCTCCACGCCCATCCAGGATCCCGCACTGGTCCGGACCCACGTCGGCCGCGCCAACACCATCCAACTCATCGCCGGGGGCGCGCGGGATCTGATCGGCCGACCCCTGGCGCTCCTCCGCCTCCTGCCCGAGACGCTCTCCGTACCGGGGGCGATGAAGCGGGCCCGGGGCCGGGAGGACGGCGGACGGTCCATGCCCGCCCCGTTCACCGCGCCGCGGACCCTGTTCAACCGCTCCCTGACCCCGCACCGCGCGGTGGCCACGGTGACGCTCGACCTGCGGGCCGTCAAGGAGGTCACCACGCGCCTGGGCGGCACGGTCAACGACGTCCTGCTCACCGTGGTCGGCGGCGCGGTCCGGTCCTACCTCGAGGAGCACGGCGACGCCCCGGACGCGTCGATGGTCGCGATCGTCCCCATGTCCACCCGCGCGGATCTGACGACCGGCGGCGCGAACCAGGTCTCGGCGATGTTCGCGTCCCTCGCGACGGATGTGCCCGATCCCGTCGAGCGGTTCCACCGGATAGTCGACGCGTCGGCGACCGCCAAGGAGCAGGCCGGGAGTATCCGACCGGCCCTGCTGGACAACTGGGGCCGGATGAGCCCCCGCGGCCTCCTCGACATGGGCATGCGGGTGTACGAGGCGCTCAGACTCGCCGACGTCCACCCGGTGATCTACAACCTGATCATCTCCAACGTGCCCGGGCCCCGGAAGCCGCTCTACTTCCTCGGCGCACGGATCACCCACATGCACCCCTTCGGCCCGCTGCTCCACGGTGCGGGGTTGTCGGTGACCAGCGTGTCGATCGACGGCCACCTCGACCTGGGAGTGATCTCGTGCGAGCACCTCGTGCCCGACCCGGACGTGATCGCCCGTGGGATCGGGGCCGGGCTCGAGGAACTGCTCGAGCTCACGCGCGAGCGGGAGCACCCCCGCTAGAGACACCGACGATCGGCAGATGCAGCGCGCCGGGCGCCGCCTCCGGGACGATCGGCGACACGGGCGCCACCGGGGTCACGCGCTCGTAGGGCTCGCCCTGTGCGGGCCGGGGGTCGGCCTCGCCCTTGTTGGGCCACAGCGACATGGCCCGCTCGGCCTGCGCGGTGATGCTCAGTGCGGGGTTCACCCCGAGGTTCGCGGAGATCGCGGACCCGTCCACGATGTGCATCGTCGGGTAGTTCCACACCCGGTGGTAGGGGTCCACGACGCCACTGTCCGGCGAATCGGAGATCGCACATCCGCCGAGGAAGTGCGCGGTCATCGGCATGTTGGCGATCTCGCCCCACGTCCCGCCGGCCAGTCCGCCGATATTCTCGGCGATCCGCCGGGTGGCCTCGTTGCCCGCGGGGATCCAGGTCGGGTTGGGCTCGCCGTGGCCCTGCTTGCTGGTGACGTACCGGAACGGCCCGCGACGCTTGACCGAGGTCTCCAGGGAGTTGTCGAGGTTCTGCATGACCAGGGTGATCACCGACCGCTGGCTCCACCGCCGCAGGTAGAACAGCTGCAGGAACATGCTCGGCTTGCGCCGGATCTCGTTCACCAGGGTGCGCCACCGCGGGAGCGGCCCGTCCCCGTCCGTGAGAAGGGTCTGCAGGATCGCGATGGCGTTGGAACCCTTGCCGTAGCGGACGGGCTCGATGTGGGTGTCCGGCCGGGGATGGAACGACGACGTGATCGCCACGCCCTCCGAGAAATCCTGTTCCGGCAGGTAATTGGGGCGCATCGCCCCGAGGATCGATTCGGAGTTGGTGCGGGTGAGCTTCCCGAGCGCCGGCGAGAGCCGGGGCAGCGAGCCGTCGTCCTTGGCGTAGTGCAACAGATGCTGGGTGCCCCAGGTTCCGGCGGCCATCACGACGTGCGAGGCGGTGACCGTGGTGGTGCGCTTACCCCATCTGGTCCAGGCTCCGGTGCGCTCGAGCGTCACCTCCCACGTGCCGTCGGCACGCTCGTGCACGCCACTGACGGTCGTGCGGTCGAGAACCCGGGCCCCGGCCCGCTCGGCCAGGCCGAGGTAGTTCTTGAGCAGGGTGTTCTTGGCCCCGTGCCGGCAGCCGGTCATGCACTCGCCGCACTCGATACAGGCGGTCCGATCCGGCCCCACACCCCCGAAGTACGGGTCGCGGACGGTCTCGCCGGGCTTGCCCTCTCCCCCGGTCTTCTCCCCGAAGAACACCCCGACCGGCGTGTAGACGAAGGTGTCCTCGGCGCCCATGTCCCGTGCGACGGCCTTCATGACGTCGTCGGAATGGGTATGGGTGGGGTTGGTGACCACACCGAGCATCCGGCGCCCCTGATCGTAGAACGGGGTGAGCTCGTCCTCCCAGTCGGTGATGTGGCCCCACTGCCGGTCCCTGAAGAACGGGGAGTTGGGCTTGTAGAGGGTGTTGGCGTAATTGAGTGAGCCACCGCCGACGCCCGCCCCCGCCATGACCATCACATCGCGCAGCAGATGCACGCGCTGGAGACCGAACAGCTTCAGCTTGGGCGCCCAGACGTACCGGTTGAGCCGCCACGAGGTCTTGGGGAAGTCCGAGTCCTCGAACCGTCGGCCGGCCTCGACGACCGTGACGCGGTACCCCTTCTCCGACAGGCGCAGAGCGGTGACGCTTCCGCCGAATCCGGACCCGACGACGAGGACGTCCGTGTCGGGACTCCCGGTGGAGGCGGTGGTCGAGGGCGACGGCGTCGATGTCGTCATGGTGGGGCTCCCTGGTGGTCGAGGTGTAGGTCACAGTACCCGAGCACCAAGAACCTACCCGACAGTAGCTCCCGTTTTGTCCACCGCGTCAGGGGCGGACGGACAGGTCCACCTTCTGGAATCCCTTGACGTCCGAGTACCCGCACTTGGCCATCGCGCGACGGAGGCCACCCATGAGGTTCCGGGTTCCGTCCGGGACGCTCGTCGGCCCCTCCAGGACCTCTGCCAGGGGCGCCAGGGCCGTCTCGTCGTCGATCTCCGCCACGTGTCCACGGGGGACCTTGGGATGGGCGGACACGGCGTCCCAGTACACACCCCGCCCCGGGGACTCCAACGACCCGGCCAGCAACGGACCCAACACCACGGCGTCGGCGCCACACGCCACCGCACGGGCGATGTCACCCGAGGTGTAGATGTCGCCGTCGGCCAGTACGTGCACGTACCGGCCCCCCGTCTCGTCCAGGTAGTCGCGTCGCGCGGCCGCCGCGTCGGCGATCGCGGTGGCCATGTGGACCTCCATCCCGAGCACGGAACCCGTGGTGGTGACCCCCTCGACGCCGCCGTAACCCACGATCACACCGGCCGCACCCGTGCGCATGAGATGCAGGGCGGTCTTGTAGTCCACCACGCCGCCGGCGATCACCGGCACGTCGAGCTCGTGGATGAAGTCCTTGAGGTTCAGCGGCTCGTCCTCGCCGCTCACGTGTTCGGCGGAGATGATGGTGCCCTGGACGACGAGCAGGTCGATCCCGGCCGCGACCAGACCGGGCGTGAGGTCGCGCGCGTGCTGGGGGGACACCCGGACCGCGACCGTGCCGCCCTCGTCCCGGATCCGCCGGACCGCCGCCGCGAGCAGCTCGCGGTCGATCGGGGCGCGGTGCAGCTCCTGGAGACGCGCCACGGCCCGGTGGCCGGTCACGTCCTCGAGAGCGAGCTCGCGCAGCTCGGCGATCGCGGCCTCCGGATCCTGGTGGCGCGCCCACAGGCCCTCTCCGTTGAGGACGGCCAGGCCACCGAGCCTCGAGAACTCCACCGCCGACTCGGGTGAGACCACCGCGTCGGTCGGGTGGGTCATCACGGGCAGGTCCATCTGATAGGCGTCGATCTGCCAGGCCGTCGACACCTCCTTGGAGCTGCGGGTGCGTCGGGAGGGGACGATGTCCACCTCGCCGAGCCCGTACATCCGTCGGGCCTCACGGCCCATTCCGATCTCCACGACGTTGCGCACGCGCCCTCAGTCCTTGACGTTGTAGTTGGGGGCCTCGACGGTCATCTGGATCGCGTGGGGGTGGCTCTCCTTGAGCCCCGCCGCCGTGATCTGGACGAACTGGGCGCGGTTCATGTCCGGGATCGTGGCCGATCCCGTGTACCCCATCCCCGCGCGCAGTCCACCGGTGAGCTGGTGCAGGACCTGCGCGACGTCGCCGCGGTACGGCACCCGTCCCTCGATACCCTCGGGGACGAGCTTCTCCTCGGACAGCACGTCGTCCTGGAAGTAGCGGTCCTTGGAGAACGACTTCTCCTGCCCCGGCTTGCCCCGGCCGCGCATCGCGCCGACCGACCCCATCCCCCGGTAGACCTTGTACTGCTTGCCGTCCACGAAGATCAGCTCCCCGGGCGACTCCGTGCAGCCCGCGAGCAGCGAACCGAACATGCACGCCGACGCCCCGGCCGCGATCGCCTTGGCCACGTCCCCCGAGTACTGCATCCCGCCGTCGGCGATCACGGGGACGCCCGCGGCGTGGGCCGCCACGGAGGCCTCGAGGATCGCGGTGATCTGCGGGGCCCCCACCCCCGCGACGACGCGGGTGGTGCAGATGGAGCCGGGACCGATGCCGACCTTGATCGCGTCCGCGCCCGCATCGATCATCGCCTGGGCCGCGCCGCGGGTGGCGAGGTTGCCGCCGATCACCTGGACGCGGTCGCCGAGCTCACGCTTGACGCGGGCGACCATCTCGAGTGCGTTGCGGTTGTGGGCGTGGGCGGTGTCGACGACGAGGACGTCCACACCGGCGTCGGTGAGGGTCCCGGCGCGCTGCCAGGCGTCCTCGCCGGTCCCGATCGCCGCGGCCACGCGCAGTCGACCGTCGGAGTCCTTGGTGGCGTCCGGGTGCTTCTCGGTCTTCACGAAGTCCTTGACCGTGATGAGCCCGGTGAGGCGACCGTCGCCGTCCACGATCGGCAGCTTCTCGATCTTGTGGCGTCGCAGGAGTCCGAGGGCGGCCTCCGCCGTGACACCCTCCCGCGCGACGACGAGCGGTGCGCGGGTCATGACCTCGTCGACCCGACGCGACTTGTCCACCTCGAAACGCATGTCCCGGTTGGTGATGATGCCCACGAGTTCGCCCCGCTCGTCGGTCACCGGCAGGCCGGAGATCCGGTAACGGGCGCACATCTCGTCGACCTCGGCGAGGGTGTTGGCGGGAGCACAGGTGACCGGGTCGGTGACCATGCCCGCCTCCGACCGCTTGACCGTGTCCACCTGGGCCGCCTGGTCGGCCACGGAGAGGTTGCGGTGCAGCACCCCGATCCCGCCCTGGCGGGCCATGGAGATGGCCATCCGGGCCTCGGTGACGGTGTCCATCGCGGACGATACGAGCGGCACCCGCAACGTGATGTCCCGGGTGAGCCGGGTGCTCGTGTCGACCTCACTGGGGACCACCTCGGAGGCGGCCGGGAGCAGCAGCACGTCGTCGAAGGTCAGGCCCACCATGGCGACCTTGGTGGGATCGTCGCCGCCGGTGCGCACGGGGCCTCGCGACTCGCTCATCTGCCGTCCTCCTGGGGGTCGTCTGGGTCTGGAGTCCGAGGATAGTGCGTCCGGGGTCCCGGGTTCGAACCGTCGGCCCCGCCAGGTGGTGCCCACGGGTACGGTGGGAGCGTGAACGATCCCCTACGGCACGGAATGCCGCCCGACCCGTTCGCCGGCGATCCGGACGATCCGACCTCGGAACTGGCCGGGCTCGACCCCGTGGACGACGGCATCCCCTCCGGGCCGCTCGACGCGGAGGAACGCCGTGCGATCGAGGAGGACCTCGCCGATCTCGCGGAGTTCCGCGAACTCCTGGCCCCCACCGGCGTCAAGGGGGTGGCCGTGCAGTGCGAGGACTGCGCGGAGGAGCACTACCACGAGTGGGACATGCTCCGCGCCAACCTCATGCAGCTCCTGGAGGACGGCTCACTCCTGCCCCACGAGCCCGCGTTCGACCCCATCCCGGACGACTACGTCTCGTGGGACTACTGCCGCGGATACGCCGACGCGGTGCGCACGATGCGCCCGCGTCGTCTCTACTGGCGTCGCTGACCCGCCGGGCCGCGGCCACGACCGGTCCGCGACCACTGGGGGTCCGCAATTACCTCCCCGTTCCGCCCCACCGGGGAGGGGGTCAGTTGGTGGGCTGGGTGGTCGCCGGAGCGCTGGTGGCCGCAGGCCCCGACGTCGGGACCTGGGTCACGGTGGTCCGTGTCGGTGACGGCGCCGGGCCCGTCCCGTCGACCTCGCCCGGTTGCGGCCGACCCGTGGTGGGCGCCAGGAAGTCCTGGATCCGCTGGGTGTCGATCGGGATCTGCAGCGTCGTCGAGATCCGCAGCCCGTCCAGCGGCAGCGGGATGACCGGCATACCGGGGGGCGGCGGCGGGATCAGGTTGGACGGAAGCGGCACGGGCACCCCGGGAACGAGCGTCGCGGGGCCCTGACCCGGACCGGGGGCCGGGGCGGGGGCGGGCGCGGGAGCAGGTGCGGGGGACGGGACCGAACTGGGCGTGACCCTGCTCAGATCGCGCCTGATCGCGTCGCGGCGCTTCATCAACTCGACGCGCTCGCTGGCGTCCGAGACCTCGTCCAGCCGGCCGGACACCTCGTCGA
>NZ_JAALEF010000282.1:11249-15577 GCF_014145245.1 Dietzia sp. B44
GACGTTCGGCGCGAGCGCGGCCTCGATCTCCTCCTGCCCCGGCAGATCGGGCAGGGGCGCGGAGTCGACCTCCTCGCGCCAGTCGGCGAGCAGCGCGGCCAGGGCGTCGGAGCCGGCGGGGCGGTCGCCCACCCCGAGGACGCGCAGGAGCTCGTCGTCACGCTCCACCGCCTCCGGATCCGGACCGTGCGCGTCGAGGGAGGCGGCGTCGTCCCGGGTGCCGGGGTCGACATCGTCGTCGTTCATCGCCATCGCTCCTCTCCGTCCTGCTCGATCCTGGTCCGGAGCTGCTTCATGGCCCGGTGTTGGGCCACCCGCACGGCTCCGGCCGTGCTGTCCACTATCTCCGCGGTCTCCTCCGCGGAGAGTCCCACGACCACCCGCAGTCGGATGATCTCCCTCTGCTTCTCGGGCAGGGTTCCCAGTAGACGACTCATCGCCCTGGCCACCTCGCCGTCGAGGATGTGATCCTCCGGTCCCGTCTCCGTGGAGAGCACCTCCGGGAGGTACTCGACGGGATCCGACTTGTTCCGTGCGGCGCCCCGGTGCGCGTCCGCGACCTTGTGTGCGGCGATCCCGTACACGAAGGCCATGAAGGGACGACCCTGATCCCGGTACCCGGGCAACGCCGAGAGCACCGCGATCAGCACCTCCTGTGCGACATCGTCAGCAGAAAGGTTGACCCTCTCCGCACCCCCGACGCGGGAGCGGCAATACCGCACCACCCCGGGACGGACGAGTTCGAGTACCCGCGTGGCCGCCGAACGGTCTCCTTTGACCGCGGCGGCGACGGCGAGTTCCAACTCGTCTGCTGTACCTGTCATCGATTTAGGGGGGCCTCTCGTTACACGGGTGTGCTACGGGGCACGGCCTTTCTGTCGGGGTGCGGCGCCGGACCGTCGCGGTCTCACGTCCGGACCGTCGCGGCCGGCGGGGCGTGGGCACAGGATACTTCTGCGACCCCTGTGCCGGAGGTCATCCGGTGAGGGCCCAGCGTAGCCGCTCGGAGCGGGGTGAGACGACATCACCGGTCGCCGGACGACGAGCGGGCCCCGGTCCCGCGGGTGCGGGACCGGGGCCCGGTCGGGACGGGATCAGTGCGAGTGACCGGCGTGTGAGTGCCCGCCGGGCGCCTCCTGCTCGGGCTTCTCGACGATCGCCGTCTCGGTGGTCAGCACCATCCGCGCGACGGAACAGGCGTTGACGACGGCCGAGTGGGTGACCTTCACCGGGTCGATGATGCCCGCCGAGACGAGGTCACCGTACTCGCCGGTGGCGGCGTTGAAGCCGTCCCTCGGACCGAGGTCGGCGACCTTGCTCACCACGACGGAGCCGTCCTCGCCCGCGTTGGCGGCGATCCAGAACAGTGGCGCCGCCAGCGCCTTGCGGACGACGTTCACCCCCACCGCCTCGTCGGCGTCGGTGGTGTCCTCGGCGAGCCGGGCGAGCGACGCCGCGGCCTGGACGAGCACGGAACCGCCACCGGCGATCACGCCCTCCTCGACGGCGGCCTTGGCCGAGTTGACCGCGTCCTCGACGCGGAGCTTGCGCTCGGTGAGCTCCGTCTCGGTGGCGGCGCCGACGCGGATGACCGCGACGCCCCCGGAGAGCTTGGCGATGCGCTCCTCGAGCTTCTCGCGGTCCCAGTCGGAGTCGGTGTTCTCGGCCTCGCGGCGCAGCTGCGCCACCCGGGCGTCGACGTCGGCCTGGTCACCGTCACCGTCGACGATGATCGTCTCGTCCTTGGAGACGGTCACGCGGCGGGCGTGTCCGAGCACCTCGAGGCCACAGTCGGAGAGCTTCATGCCCAGGTCCGGGCTGACGACCTGACCCTTGAGGACGATAGCGAGATCGTCCTGGAAGGCCTTGCGGCGGTCGCCGAAGAACGGGGCCTTGATCGCGACGACCTTGATGGTCTTGCGGATCGAGTTGACGACCAGCGTCGACAACGCCTCGCCGTCGACGTCCTCGGCCACGACGAGCAGCGGCTTGCCGGTCTCGGCGACCTTCTCGAGCAGCGGGAGCAGGTCGGGGAGGGAGCTGATCTTCTCGCGGTGCAGCAGGACCAGGACATCCTCGTAGATGGCCTTCTGCTCGTCGGGGTCGGTGACGAAGTAGGGGCTGAGGTAGCCCTTGTCGAAGGCGATGCCCTCGGTCACGGCGACCTCGGTGTGCAGGCCCTGGGATTCCTCGACGGACACGACGCCGTTGACACCCACGGCGTCCATGGCCTCGGCGACCATCCGGCCCACCTCGGGGTCACGGGAGGAGACCGTGGCGACCTGCGCCACCCCCTCGGACCCCGACACCGGGGTGGCGGCGGACTTGAGGAACTCGACGACGGCGGCCGAGGCCTTCTCGATGCCCTTGCCCATGGCCATCGGGTTGGATCCGGCGGCCACGTTGCGCAGCCCCTCACGGATGAGCGCCTGCGCGAGCACCGTCGCGGTGGTCGTGCCGTCACCGGCCACGTCGTTGGTCTTGGTGGCGACGCTCTTGACCAGCTGGGCACCGAGATTCGCGAACGGCTCGGAGAGTTCGATCTCGCGGGCGATGGAGACACCGTCGTTCGTGACGGTGGGGCCACCGAAGGCCTTGGCCAACACGACGTGCCGACCCTTCGGGCCGAGCGTGACCTTGACGGTGTCGGCGAGTTGGTCGACACCGGCGAGCATGCCCTTACGGGCCTCCTCGTCGAACGCTATCAACTTGGACATTGATGGGACTCCTGGAAGGAAGAGGGTGTTCGGGACGGACGGGTCGTACTGCGTAACGGACCGGTGCGACACCGGTGAGACACCACCGCCCCGGCGGGCCGGACACTGGCCGGCGCCACCGGGGCGGGGTTGTACCGACTCACGTCAGTCGATGACCGCGAGAACGTCGCGCGAGGAGAGGATCAGGTACTCCTTGCCCTCGTACTTGATCTCGGTTCCGCCGTACTTGGAGTAGATGACCTTGTCCCCCTCCTTGATGTCCATGGGGATGCGGTCGCCGTCCTCGTCGAAGCGGCCCTTGCCGACCGCGACGACGGTGCCCTCCTGGGGCTTCTCCTTGGCGGTGTCCGGGATGACGAGGCCGGACGCCGTGGTGGTCTCGGCAGCGGTGGCCTCGACGAGAATCTTGTCCTCAAGCGGCTTGATCGCCACGATGGATCCTCCGTGTGTAGATGGCTGGTGTGTTCAGGGGGGCGGGGCACCGGGGTGGCGTCGTCGCGGGTGACGCGACCGGGTCCATGCCTATTGGCACTCTATATGCGCGAGTGCCAGCACTCAAGTGTCCCGGGTGCCCGATCCGGCCCCGTTCGCGGACGGCGAACACCACCCGGCCCCCACACACCCGCTCGAGCACGCCGCCGGGCGCGCGGGCCCCGCGTACGATCAGCGGGAAGTCCCGCCGCCCCCGGGAGGAGTCGTCGCCATGTCCCGTACCCCCTCCGGTGACGCGGACGCGTCCGGCCGGCGGGATCCGGAGGACCCCGGCGACGAGTCGCACGCCGGTCCCCCCGACGTCAACGGGACGGCGCTCGCCGCGGTCGTGTTGGCGGTGGGCAACGTCGTGTTCGGGTCCTTCCTCGGACTGTTCCTGCCCGCGGTCCCCGCGGTCTTCGCGCTCGCGTCGGTCCTGCTCGGCCATCTCGCCCTGGCCAGGATCAACCGGACCGGACAGGCCGGGCGCGGTCTCGCCCTCACCGCCCTCGCGGTGGGGTACCTGTGGTTGGTCCTGATCACCCTGCTGGTCTGCGGGATGCTGCTGTTCACCGGGTACGGCTTCGCACTGCTCGGGTTCTGAGGCACCCGCCTCACCACCCTCCTCACACCACCCGCCTCACACCAGCTGGGTCACCCCGACCGTGAGCCCCGGATCCGCCGCCACGGTGAGGGCACTGGGTTCGGCACCCGCCGCGAGGAGCGCGGACGCCACCGCCACGACCATCGCCCCGTTGTCCGTGCACAGCCGCGGCCGGGGGACGCGGAGGCGGATCCCGGCCTCGGCGCACCGCTGCGCCGCCAGCTCCCGCAGCCGGGAGTTCGCGGCGACGCCGCCGCCGACGAGCAGGGTCGACACCCCGAGATCTGTGCAGGCCCGCACGGCCTTCATGGTGAGCACGTCCGCCACGGCCTCCTGGAACGACGCGGCCACGTCGGCGACCTCGAGGTGCACCCCGTCGCGCTCGGCGGCCTCGATCCGGCGCGCGACGGAGGTCTTGAGCCCGGAGAAGGAGAAGTCGTGTCGGGCGTCCCGGGGCCCGGTCATCCCGCGGGGGAAGGGTATGGCCGCCGGGTCACCGGACGCCGCGAGTCGATCGATCACCGGACCGCCCGGGA
>NZ_JAALEF010000283.1:0-8675 GCF_014145245.1 Dietzia sp. B44
GACGCACTAACGGAGATACCCACTAGCCCGCGGGTGGCCCACTTGGAAGGCTGATCGCACTCGCCACGCGCACCCTCTCGTACTGGTCGCACTCACCGTGATCTAGGTCGTGGCTACCGTGCGAAACCCGCAGATTTTCCGCGCTGAGCACGACCACTACGCGGGAGCTTTCCGTCTAACCCGGCGGTGTCCCAAGTTGGGGACGGCCCTGCTACGAGAAGAAGCGCCCAAACCCGCGCCTCCCGGCGGCGTCGTATTGGTGGACCAGGTGCCGGAGCCGCAGGTTCAGGGCATCCATCCGGGCTGTCCGTTCGAGGAGCTCGTCGATCGAGTCCGACCCGGGACTGGCCTCGTTGAGCAGGGCGTCGGCGTCCTCGAGGACGTCCAGGAATTCCGGGTCCCGCGCGGCCCTGGCCTCGATCCGCGGGAACTTCTCCACCAGCGGGGTCCCCACCGCCCGGTTGTCCCGGAGTTCGTACCAGGACTCGACCGCCAGCGACAGGGCCCTCTGGGCCGAGTCGTGCGCCGCCTCCACGGACGCGAGTGCCTTCTTGGCCGTCACCTGCAGGGGATCCACCCCGGCCTTGAGCCGGCGGCGGTGCGCGAGCTCGTCGATCGCGGACCGCACCAGCCACGTGGTGTACCAGAGCCACCCCGCGATCATCGCCAGGAACAGCAGTCCTACGAGGACCGGGACGATGAGCCTCAGCACGGCGTCCACCGCCCGCCCACGCGAACCCAAGGGGTCGTCATGACCCCACCACCAGCGCGATGAGGATCGAGAGCGGGATCGCCAGGGACACCGCGGCACCGACGAGTTTGGCCGTGGCCGACCACAGCAGCCGGGACGCCTCCGTGTGCGCACCCTGCTCGTCGATCACGCAGGCCTCCCGCGCCGCGACCTCCACCCGCGTGGCCGCCACCTCGGGCCAACTCCGCGGCACCCGGCGCAGAGGGTTGCGTCCGAGCCCATCAGCGGCGAGCGCTGTGCGCTGGCCGGACCACTCTCGAAGACCTGCGTCGAGTCGCGTGCGGGCCTGTTCGGCGGCAGCGTTCTGTTGCAGGTCAACGGAACGGGAGTACATCTCCATCGACGCCATCGGCACGAGCACCTCCCCCGGCGCGGTAGCGGGCCAGATCGGACCCCATTGTCCCATCCGAGGGGTGAGGCGCCGTGTCATTCCGGACACACGATGCCGCGCCACCGCGCCGAACAAGTACGGGTGCGTCGCCATCGCACCCACCCGGCAGTGCCGTGTCGTTAGTCGGGGACATACGGATTCGTCGCGGCATACCGCAGAACGCGGGCGGGCACCACGATGAGCATCACCACCACGAAGAACGCGGTGACGACCGCCGCTCCGATCCCCGGCACCACACCGAGGACCAACGTGAAGATGAGCGCGACCAGACCGACCATCGCGATCGACAGGAGCGCCATTCCGACACGGGCGAGCATCGCGGACAGGCGCAGCACCCGGTCCTTCCGGTGGGAGCGGAACACCGCGCGGTGGATCATCACCGGAGCCAGCAGAACCACTGTCGAGGCAAGGGCGAGTGACAGCACCACCAGGTAGAGAGCGCGGCCGACACCGCCGATGTCAGCGAAGCGCTCCTGGAACGGCACCACCAGCAGAAAGCCCGTGAGCACCTGGCCGCCGGTCTGGATCATGCGCAACTCTTGGAGCAGCTCGATCCAGTTGCGGTCGATCCGCTGCGCCTCGGTCTCGTTGCGCTCCCAGGCTCCCTCGACGTTCATGCCGCTCCTCCCGCCGTGTCCCCCGTCGTCGGTCCTCGTAGCGCTCAAACTGGCGGCGGGCCTCGCCGAGCACCTGCCCACCGCTCAGGCGGGCCGTCGCGACTGTTGAGTTAGTCGTCGGATCCGACCCGGCTCGGGGAGGGATCGACCGGATGGCTCACGGAGTCGTACCGTCACCGCTGCCCGAAGGCGGGTACTGCGAGGTGAGGGGGTCAGCCTGATCGGTGGAGTGTCGTCCCCCGCTGCTCTGCCCGTCGCTGCTCGGGCCGTCACCGCTCTGCCCGGAAGGGTCGCTGACCTGGTCCTTCACCTGCTCGGCGGCGTCCTTGGCAAACTCGGTGGCCTGGCTCGCGGCTTCCTGGACCTGCGGCGTCTGCCACAGCTTGGTTGCCTGCTCCTTGACGATCTCGTAGTGGCCGCGGCCCGCGCGGCTTCCCAGGACGTACCCAACTGCAGCGGCTGCGATCAGAGTGAACTTGCTCATGGTGTTTCCCTCTCGTCGGGGACGTCCACCGACACACTGTCGTGGCCGGGACTGCGTCCCTGTGGGTCGAGCTTCGGTACCGTCGCCGCACCTTGGTCGGGCTCGGCGACGGTGGCACCACGGAGACGTGTGAGGGGATCAGTGTCGATCAACTCGGACTCCTAGATGCCGTCAGATCGAACACCACAATGCTAAGACGGCCCTCGGACGCCCGCATCCGGTCGACAGGTCACCCGATTGCGGATACGGCGAGGTCAGCCGTCGGTCTCCGCGCGGGTCCGGCGGGCCTGACGCACACGGGGTTCGGTTCGGACGCGGAAGACGCCACAGCCGCGCGTACACGCTGCAGCCGCACGGGAGATTTCCTGTGCGGCTGCAGTCGTCGCGCGCGGCTGCGGGGTGACGGACCTAGCGGCTACGAGAAGGGCGGGCCTAGCGGCCGCACGCAATCGGGAGGCGCGGCGGCCGCGAAGGAGCAGCGTTCAGCTGGCCGGCGCCGCCAGCCGCTTCTCGTCGATCGTGCGGTCGAAGACCAGGGCGTACAGCAGCCCCGCGCCCACGGCCGTGTAGGGCCAGATGAAGTAGAAGATCACACCCATGGACATCGGCATTCCCCACAGCCTCGCGTCGCCGCTCGCGGTGAGGATCGACCACAGCACCAGTACGCCCAGCCCCGCGCAGTAGCCGACGATCGCGATGGTCGACACCCTCTCCCAGGAGCCGTCGGAGTGCAGGGAACCCAGGAGCATCATGATCACGGCGAAGAGCGGTACGGCCAGGAACACCATCTGCCAGGTGTCGGTGAGCATCCCGATCAACGCGAACGCGGCTACTGCCACAAAGGCGTGGATCAGCATCCCGGCGCGCTTGTGGTCGGGTTCGGGGGCGGCTGCGGGGTCGAGTGCCCGGCCGGATGCCCGATCTCGTGCGGGGTCGAGTCCCCGGTCGTGTGCGGCGGGATCAGACATGATCGGTCCTTTCGGTGGACGCGGCGGTCGAGCTGGACGTGGCGGCCGCGCCGGTGAGCGTGGGGTCGGTGGCGGCGCTCGGGCCGCCGTACAGGAATTCCAGCGTGGCGTCGGGGTGACGGTTGGTGGTCAGTAGCGAGACCACGTAGAACAGCAGGATCGACACGATCAGTGAGATGCCGCCGACCTGCATGAACGCCGGGACGGAGATGATGTCCCGCGCGGCCAGCGAGGTGATGATCATGTTGCCGAGGATCGCGAATGCCACGGTGACGGTCGCGGCGGTGGCCGTTGCGCGATGCCAGTAGATGGACATGACCACCGGGCCGACGATCGCCGCGGCGAAGGCGGCCCAGCCCAGCGCGCCGAGCAGGAACACCACCTGCGAGAGGAACAGGGTGAGCAGCACCGACAGGACCACCAGGGTCAGGCTCGCGAGTCGGCTCCACAGCAGTTCGCGGACCACCTTGATGCCGAACGCTCCGGGGAGGTCGCGCATCATCGATGAGGCGCCGATGGTGATGAAGCTCGAGGCCGAGGACATGATCGCGGCCAGCAGGCCGGTCAGCGCGATGCCGCCGACGATCGGATTGGTCACGGAGTCGAGGAACCAGATGGCGGTGTCGTCGATGCTCTCGATCTCGGGGGCGTCGCCGGTGATCGTCATGGAGCGGGTGGCCAGGCCGATGCCCACCGAGAACAGGGTGGTGATGGCGTAGGCGATGCCCGCGACGGCGGCACCCCACTTGAGCTGCGTCATGTCGCGGAGCATGAGGAACTTGGTGAGCAGCTGCGGCTGGCCCACGGCGCCCACGAAGATCAGGAGGCCAAAGGCGAAGATGTAGGTGGGGGCCTGGACGCCGTCGATCGAGAGCATCTCGGCGCTCCCGGCCGAGATGGTGTCGAGCATGGGGATCCAGCCACCGGCCACCTGGACGGCAAAGAAGAACAGCCCCACGGACATGACCACCATGAGCACGCCCTGCACCAGGTCGGTCCACACGGCGGCGAGCATGCCGCCGGCCATCGTGTACGCGGCCACCACCATAGAGCCGATCCAGACGCTTGTCGGGATCGAGGTGCCCAGCAGCAAGGAGATGATCACGCCGATCGAGGTGACCTGCGCGGTCATGTACGCAATCGAAGCGATGAACACCGCCACGGACATGGTGGCGTGCGAGGTGCGGTCCTGGAAGCGGACCCGGATGAGGTCGGGCACCGAGTAGACGCGGTGCTTCTTGCCGATCCAGTTGAGGCGGCTGCCCAGGAGGAACCAGGCGGCGGCGAAGCCGAACGGCGCGAACAGGCCGACGGCGATGAGCGCCTGCAGGCCCCAGGCGTACGTCTGCCCGGTGCCGCCGACCATTCCCCAGCCGGACTGGATTGAGGAGAAGCTGGCGATGGCCATCACGAAGAAGCCCAGGGACTGCCCCGCGACGAGGAACTCCTTGGCCGACTTCATCTTGGTGTTGGCCCACGCGCCGATGGCAAACATGAGCACGAAATAGGCGAGCACGACGCCTATGACGACGGGATTGTTCATGAGGGGTCCTCAGGGGTCGGTCGGGCGTGGTCAGCTGTTGGGCGAGCGGGGTCGGCTGTTGAGCGAGCGGGGTCGGCTGTTGGTCTGGCCGGGTCAGCTGTCGGTCGGTCGTGATCGGCGCGCAGTCTGGCGCGGCGGATCTTGCCGGTGTTGGTGGTGGGCAGCTGGTCCAGGAAGAGGACCTCGCGGGGGTATTGGTAGAAGGCCAGGCGCTCCTTGACCAGGGCCTGGATCTCGCGGGCGAGCTCGTCGGTGCCGCTGACTCCCTCGGCGGGGACGACGTACGCGACGATCGCCTCGCCGCGCAGCTCGTCCGGCACGCCGATCACGGCCACCATCTCGACGGACGGGTGGCGCAGGATCTGGTCCTCGATCTCGCCGGGGCCCACGCGGTAGCCGGCCGACGAGATCAGGTCGTCGTTGCGGCCGGAGAACCAGAAGTTCCCCTCGTCGTCGACCCGCGCCAGGTCCCCGGTGTGCAGGACTCCCCCCGCGGTTTTCTCCGCCGTCTTGTCGGGCGAGTTCCAGTAGCGCAGAAACGCGTTGGGGCTGGGCAGGCGCACGCAGACCTCGCCGACCTCGCCCGTGGCGACCAGCTCACCGAGGCCGTCCAGCAGAACCAGATCGAAACCGGGCGTGGGGCGGCCCATCGAGCCGGGCGGGGTGTCGAACTCGGCGTGGCACGTGCCCACGATGAGGTTGAGCTCGGTCTGGCCGTAGATCTCGTTGACCTGCACGCCCAGCGCCTCTCGCGCCCATTCGGCCACGGCCTCGCCCAGCGCCTCTCCCCCGGAGAACGCGGCCCGTAGCCCGGTGCGGGAGTAGTCCACGTCGGAGGCACGCATCATCTTGAGGATGGTCGGCGGCAGGAACGAGCAGGTCACGCCGTGCCTGCGCAGGATGTGCTCCACGGTCTCCGGGCTGGGCCTCCGGGCGGAGGCCACCACGGGCACACCGCTGTAGAGGCTCGGCAGCAGCACGTCGAGCAACCCGCCGGCCCACGCCCAGTCGGCCGGGGTCCAGAAGACGTCGGTCGACCCACCGGGCGCGGCGTTCTGGGGGAACCCGTCGAGCGCGCGGACCACTCCGGGCATGTGCCCCAGCACCACGCGGTGCCCGTGCAGGGCGCCCTTGGGCTGGCCGGTGGTTCCGGAGGTGTAAATGAGGAGGGCGGGGTCGTCGGGTCCGGTGTCGGGCACGACGACGGCGAGGTCGGCCGAGTCCGTCACCGACAGCGGCAGCACGGTGAGCGCACCCGCTCCCGTCGTCGTCGTCGCTCCCGTCGTCGTCGCTCCGGACTCAGGCGTGGCCTCGGGGGCCGTTCCCGCCGCCAGCATCACCCCGGCGGCGGGCGACGTCGCCTCAGGCACCGCATCGCCGGTGACCAACACGGTGCGCAGCTCGGGCAGCTCGGCCAGTTCCCCCGCAAGACGGGAGTAGCAGTCGGCGTCGAACACGGCCGCCACCGCTCCCGAGTCCCCCATCCTGAACAGCGCGGCCTCGGGTCCGAACTTCACCGAGAGCGGGACCGCGATCGCGCCCATGAGGTAGGCGGCCACGTGGGCCACGGCGGTCTCGGCGGACTGCGCGCACATCACGGCGATCCGGTCGCCCTCGCCTACCCCGCGATCACGCAGGAAGGTGATGAGCCGACGGGCGCGGGCACCGAGCTCGCCGAAGGTGGTGACCTCCGGCGGATCGTCGCCGCGGTCCACCACGATCGCGGGGGACTCCGGTGGATGGGAGTCCGTGCACGCGGCGCCGATGTTGAATCGGTCCGGGATCTCCCACCGGAAGCCCTCGGGCCCCAGCGGCGGACGCCAGGGGCGTGCCTGGGCGGTCGATGGCATGGGTTCAACTCCTCAGTCTCTGTGAGCCCCCTCACTCGGGCGAGCTCGCCCCATGACGGTATGAGTGGCCTGGTTCACATACAATGGAGATTCCCCCTACGTTCGGAGTCTGCCCATGTATGAATTCCTATCCCTCGACGTGACCGATGGCCTCGCGGTGGTCACCCTCAACCGGCCTCCGGTCAACGCGCTGTCCCGCGGAATGCAGGAGGAACTGCGGGCCGTGGCACAGGAGGTCTCGGGGCGCAGCGACGTGGACGCGGTGGTCTTCACCGGCAGCGAGCGCGTCTTCGCCGCCGGCGCGGACATCAAGGAGATGCGGCAGATGCCGTACGGGCAGATGCTCACCGAGGCCCGCGAGTTGCAGTCGGCGTTCACCGCGGTCGCGGCGATCCCCCAGCCCACCGTCGCCGCGATCACCGGTGCCGCCCTCGGCGGAGGGATGGAGCTGGCGCTGTGCTGCGACCGGCGGATCGCCGCCGAGAAGGCCAAGCTCGGCCAGCCCGAGATCCTGCTGGGCATTATCCCCGGCGCCGGCGGCACCCAGCGCCTGGCCCGACTGGTCGGCCCCGCGGTGGCCAAGGACCTGTGCCTGACCGGCCGCACTCTCACCGCCGCCGAGGCGCTCGAGCTACGCGCCGTGGAAGAGGTGGTCCCGGACGGTCAGGCCACCGCCCGCGCGACCGAGTGGGCCCGACAGTTCGTGGGCGGGCCCCGCATGGCGCTCCGCGCGGTCAAGGAGGCCGTCGACCGCGGCATCGAAGTCGATCTGGACACCGGCCTGAGCATCGAGCGCGCCCTGTTCGCGGCCCTGTTCGCCACCGAGGACCGGGAGATCGGCATGCAGTCGTTCATCGACTCCGGCCCCGGCAAGGCCCAGTTCCTCGGCCGCTGACCGTGGCCGTCGACCTGGCGCTGGGGCTGCGGGACGTCCTCGACGCGGCCGCCGAGTTGGCGGCCGCGCAGGACGAGGACGCCGTCCTGCACATCGCCATCCGCAAGGCCCGCCAGCTCGTGGGCACCGACCTGGCCTACGTGATGCTGCTGGACCCCGAGCGCGGCGACACCTACATGCGCATGGCCGAAGGCGCCACCAGCCCCAAGTTCGACACCATCCGGCTGGGCATGGGGCTCGGGCTGGGCGGGCAGGTCGCCGAGTCGATGGCGCCCCGCTGGACCCGCAACTACCTGGCCGACGAGCAGTACACGCACGTCATCGACCCGATCATCCTGGACGAGGGAGTCAAGGCGATCCTCGGTGTGCCCGTACGCACCCACGGCCGGCTCACCGGGATGCTGTTCACCTCCGAACGCCGCGAGCGCGACTTCACCCAGGACGAGATCACCCTGCTCGCGCTGTTGGCCGACCAGGTCTCCGCGGCCCTGACCGCGGCCGAACGCTCCTCCCGGCGCAGGCGGGAACTGGACGAGACCCGCGACGCCCTCGACGCCGAGCGAGCGACCTCCACGCGCCTGGCCGCCACCGTGGAGCTGCACGAACGCCTCACCCGGCTGGTGGTGGCCGGCGCCACGGTCCCGGAGATCGTGGACCTGCTGATCGACATCGAGGGTGGCACCGCCGCCGTCTTTGACCTGGCCCACCGGGAGATCGGGGCCGCGCAGTCCACCGAGGGCCCGCCGGTCGACCTGCTCCGGCGGATCCTGGACGAGGTCGCCGCGGACACCGAGCGGATGGTAACCCGGCAGTCCGGCGGCCACCTCGTCGTGGTCAACCCCGTCATCACCGGCTCCGACCACCTCGGGTACGTCACCTACGCCAGCCGCGGCTCCGTCCCGTCCATCGGGCGGGTGCTGGAGCGGGTGAGCTCGGTGATCGCGCTGATCCTGCTGGGCCACCGCGCGCGCGACGAGGCCGACAACCGCGTCCGCGGCGAGCTCCTGGCCGAGCTGCTCTCCCCCGGCGATCACGACCCGGAAGCGATCGGCCGCAGGGCCACGCTGCTGGGCGTGAACGTGCACGCCGACCTGATCGCGCTGGTGATCACCCCCACCGAGACCCCGATGACCCGGGCGCTGCAGACCGAGTGCCGGTCGCTGGCCCGGGCCGACG
>NZ_JAALEF010000284.1:0-8271 GCF_014145245.1 Dietzia sp. B44
CTCGCGCGGAGGGCCCCGCCACCGGCGCCGAGACGGTCGCCGACTCGCCGGGGCCGTTCCTCGTGGTGGCGCCCTCGTCGGTCGTGCCCAACTGGGAGGCCGAGGCCCGGAGGTTCGTGCCCTCGCTGCGCGTGGCCCGACGCTCGGCCACGGAGAGCAAGTCGCCCACCACCGTGGCCGAGGACGCGGCCGCCCACGACATCGTGGTCACCTCCGCGACCGTCCTGCGCCTGAACGCCGAGGCGTACGCGGGGATCGGGTGGGCCGGGGTGATCCTGGACGAGGCCCAGCAGGCCAAGAACCCTGCGTCCAAGCTGTTCGCCGCACTGGCCGGTCTGCGCGCGGACTTCCTGCTCGCGGTCACCGGCACGCCCATGGAGAACAACCTCACCGAACTGTGGGCGATCGCGGCCCTGTCCTGTCGGGGAGTGCTGCCCGACGCCAAGGAGTTCCGTGTGCTGTTCCGGACCCCGATCGAGAAGGACGGCGACGCCGAGGCGCTGCGTCGTCTCCGCCGCCGACTGCGGCCGTTCCTGCTGCGGCGCCGCAAGGAGTTGGTGGCCGGCGAACTGCCGCCGCGCACCGATGCGGTGATGGAGGTGGAGCTCTCGGCCGCGCACCGCCGGGTCTACGAGCGCGAACTGGCCCGTCAGCGGGCGTCGCTGCTGGCACTGCTCGACGACTTCGACTCCAACCGCATCAGCATCCTCGCCGGCCTCACCGTGCTGCGCCGACTGTGCCTGGACCCCTCGCTGGTGGACCCGGACCACGCATCGATCCCCTCCGCCAAGACCGATGAGCTCATCGCGTCGCTGCGCGAGGTCGTGGCCGAGGGGCACCGGGCGCTCGTGTTCAGCCAGTTCACCAGCTACCTCGACACGGTGGTCGACCGGCTGCACGCCGAGGGCATCACGGTCGCTCACCTCGACGGCAGGACCACCGACCGGGCGGGAGCCGTCGGGGAGTTCACCGAGGGTGGCGCGCAGGTGTTCTGCCTGAGTCTCAAGGCCGGGGGAGTGGGCCTCAACCTGGTGGGCGCCGACTACGTCTTCCTCCTGGACCCGTGGTGGAACCCGGCCACCGAGGCGCAGGCCGTGGACCGGGCCCACCGCATCGGCCAGACCAGACCGGTGCTGGTCTACCGGATGGTCGCGCGAGACACCATCGAGGAGCGCGTGGTGGAGTTGCAGCGACGCAAAGCCGAGCTCTTCGCCTCCGTGCTGGACAGCGGGGAGCACTTCTCGGCGGCGCTCACGGCCGACGACCTGCGGGGGTTGATCGAGTAGCGGCGCGGGTGATCACCGCACCGCCGGCATCGCCAACCCCGCGGCCACCGCGGCCCCGAAGAGTGCCGTGTCCCGGGACGGGGAGAACACGACCCGCGGCGCCGGGATGGTGTGCGGCAGCGTGTGCAGCTGCTCGGCGACCGGCCCGTGCAGCGCCTCGCCCAGGCCCACCACGATCCCGCCGGTGAGCAGGACCGTGCGCGGCCGGAACAACTGGACGGCGTCCACCACGAAGGAGCCCACCCGGTGGGCGTAGATCTCGGCGGCGCCGTCGCCGTGTTCCCGCTCGAGGTCGTAGAGCCCGTGCCCGCCCAGGCCCCACCACGCCTCGGTGGTGCCGCCGTCCACGACCAGCCGCCAGTGCCCGAGGTCCCACCCGGTGGGCCCGCACGGGTGGATGAGCGCACCGTGGCGGTTGAGCGCCCCGAAGGACAGGGTGGTGCCCAGGGAGATGGCGATGCCGCCGAACTCGACGTCCGGCAGCTGGGTCAGGGCCAGGGCGTGGGCATCGCCGTGACCGATCACGGACACCGGGGCGTCCAAGAGGGCGACCAACTGGGAGCGCATCGGCCCCTCGGCCCAGGCGGCGGCGCGGGAGGCCTCGATGACCCCACGGTCGGCGTCGACGTGCCCGCTGACCGACACGCCGACGCCGCTGGGGAGGGGATCGACGGCCCGGATCACCGCGGCCAGATCCTCGGCGGTGGCCACCTCGGCCCCGTGGACTCCCACCACGCGGCCGTCGACCACGGCACCGATCCGCGTCCCGCTGCCGCCGATGTCGACGACGACGCCGTTCCTCATCAGATCGCCTCCCGTTCCACACCGACCATTGTCACCAATAGTTCGTAGCGGGCGGGCCATTGGGTGTGGTGGGGTGCTACCCGGTATCGGTGCTACCCCGTATCGATGTTGCGGATCGGGTCGCTCGCCTGGCCCACGGTTCCGCAGTAGAGCTTGGCCGACTCCTGGTTCAGCGTCACCTCCATGCCGGCGGGATCGGACTGCCCCTTCTCGTCGAGGAAGGTGGTGATCACCTCGCGCTGGTCTTCGGGCGGCATCTCCATGTAGTCGCCGCAGGTGGTGTCACCGCCCTGGTTGGGGTCCATCGCGTTGCAGCCGGTCAGGGTCGCCAGCACGAGGGCGGCGGTGGCGACCGGGACGGCCAGCGTCGCGGATCGGGTGCGGATGGGCATGGGGACCTCCGGGGGGATGACGACGACGAGGTGAGCGGTCGATGAGGTGAGCGTAGGCGCGCGGGGTGACGGACATCACTATTCGGCCGGGATTCAGCGGAGCACCGTCGCGGTTATAGTAGATATGACAACATCTTTTGAGACCTCGACCGCCCTTCAACTGGACTCCGCTGCGCAGAACCTGCTCTTCCGGGAGGCCCGCTCCGCCAACGCGTTCACCGACGAGCCTGTCACCGATGAGCAGCTCCGTGCGATCTATGACCTGGTCAAGTGGGCACCGACGTCGATGAACAACCAGCCGCTGAGGATCGTCGTGGTGCGGTCCGAGGAGGCCAAGGCCCGACTGCTGCCGCACCTGGCCGAGGGGAACCGGGCCAAGACCGCCGCCGCGCCGGCCGTCGCGCTGCTCGCGGCCGACGTGGACTTCCACGACGAACTTCCCCGGCTCTTCCCGCACTTCCCCGGGGCCCGTGACCTGTTCGCGGACGAGACCGCACGGGCCGGCGCGGCCGAGCTCAACGCGAGCCTGCAGGTCGGCTACACCATCCTGGGCATCCGCGCCGCGGGTCTCGCCGCCGGCCCGATGACCGGGTTCGACGCCGAGGGGATCGCCGCGGAGTTCTTCCCCGACGGGCGCCACCACGTCCTCGTGGCGATCAACATCGGCACGCCGGCGGAGAACGCCTGGCTCGACCGGCTGCCGCGACTCGACTACGACGAGGTCGTCACGACCCTCTGAGGGGGGCCGTCACCCGCAACCGGCGCGTCCCGGGCAGCCCGCGCGTCACAGGCACAGCCCGCGCGGCACAGGCAGCCGACGAGTCGTAGCGCGAACTGGTCGCCGTAGCCCAGGATCGACTGAGGGTGTGGTCCCGGCCGTTCCGCCATGACCTCGGGCCCGTGCGCCACGGCGTGGTCGACGCCCACGGCGTGCATGAGTTCGTGAAGCGTCAGGCTGCGGGTCCAGGCGTCCCCGGGGACGGGGCTGATCTGATCCGGCCGCAGGGTCACCGAGCCCTGGAGAACCAACCCTCGCGGCCACACCGTGACGCCGCCCAGTCCCGCGATCTCGGGGTCGGTGTGGAACATCGGGTGGTCGCCGTACGTCACGGAGATGGCGCCGTCGCCTTCGCGCTCTCCCTCGGCACCGGGCCCCGCGTACCTGAGAGGGAGGCCGCTGGCGAAGGCGAGCGTCTCGACCGCCCACGCGAGGTCGGGCTCGCTGCCCGGCGGTGCGTCGTAGGAGCGCACGGGGATCTCGTGCTCGCACGGCCAGTGGGCGATATACCCGTCCTCGGTGGCCTCGACGGCGTAGTCGACCCCCGCGATCAGCCCGGCAGGGGGCTGGATGTCGGCGGCGCGGCGCGGTGACCACTCGCCCCGGAGCGGGACGGCAGTCCCCGGGACCGTGGAGTTGGCGGCATCCGCGTGGGCCGGCCTGAACAGGCCGCCGTCCCCGCCTGACACGCGAGCGGCGCCCTCGCCGAAGGAGGCGACGGTGCCGCGGTGCTCTTCGGGGACCATCGCCAGGAGGGCCGGCGAGGATCCGACGACCGCCAGCGCCAGGACGAGCGGTACGACGATCGCCAGCAGGTAGGCGGAGAAGCTGACGGCGGGATGAACGGATCGCTGTCTGTTCACGGCGCGGGGTGGGGTGAGGGGGTCAACGGGGGCCTGTCCTGGGTCGATGCGAGGGAGGGGCCTCGCGGTACCGCTAAGAATCTACTCACGTGGTGGCGGCGTTCACACCGGATTCTTTGACTTGAGCGGAATAGACTCAACTGTTCGGCAGTTGTACGGACTGTCCAGTCCTGATGTGGGCCGGTATTGACCCGAGTACGCTCAAGAACACGTCGAAGAAAGGACCGGTCGATGAGCCAGTTCAACCCCACGACCAAGACCCAGGCGGCTCTGTCGGCCGCCGTCCAATCCGCCTCGGCGGCAGGGAACCCGGATGTCCGTCCGGGCCACCTCCTCGTGGCGCTGCTCGAACAGCAGGACGGGATCGCCACGCCCCTGCTCCAGGCCTGTGGGGTGGACCCGCAACTGGCGCTCACGCAGGCCAAGGCCCTCACCGCGAGTTACCCCAGCGCGTCGGGCTCGGGGCTGGCCGCCCCCAACTTCAACCGCGACGCCCTCGCCGTCATCAGTTTCTCCCAGACCCTCGCGTCCGAGATGGGCGACGACTACGTCTCCACCGAGCACGTCCTGGTCGGCATCGCCGCGGGGCACACCGGGGGCGACGCCGCCAAGCTCCTGGGCGAGCTCGGGGCCACCGAGGACGCGCTCAAGCAGGCGTTCGCCGCGGTCCGCGGAAACACGCGCGTGACCAGCGAGAACCCCGAGGACCAGTACCAGGCGCTCGAGAAGTACTCCACGGATCTCACGGCCCGGGCTCGTGAGGGCAAGATCGACCCGGTCATCGGGCGCGACTCGGAGATCCGGCGCGTGGTGCAGGTCCTGAGCCGCCGCACCAAGAACAACCCGGTGCTCATCGGCGAGCCCGGCGTGGGCAAGACCGCCATCGTCGAGGGGCTGGCCAGGCGGATCGTGGACGGCGACGTCCCCGAGTCGCTCAGGGGCAAGACCCTGCTCTCGCTCGACCTGGGTTCGATGGTCGCGGGCGCCAAGTACCGCGGCGAGTTCGAGGAGCGGCTCAAGGCCGTGCTCGACGAGATCACGGCCTCCGAGGGGCAGATCATCACCTTCATCGACGAGGTCCACACCATCGTCGGCGCCGGCGCGACCGGCGAGGGGTCGATGGACGCCGGCAACATGATCAAGCCGATGCTCGCCCGCGGGGAGCTGCGCCTGGTCGGTGCCACCACGCTCGACGAGTACCGCAAGTACATCGAGAAGGACGCCGCCCTCGAGCGCCGCTTCCAGCAGGTCTACGTGGGGGAGCCGAGCGTCGAGGACACGGTCGGCATCCTGCGCGGGCTCAAGGAGCGCTACGAGGTGCACCACGGTGTGCGGATCACCGACTCCGCGCTGGTCTCCGCGGCCGCGCTGTCGGATCGCTACATCACCCAGCGGTTCCTCCCCGACAAGGCGATCGACCTGGTCGACGAGGCCGCGAGCCGGCTCAAGATGGAGATCGACTCCCGTCCGGAGGAGATCGACGCCGCGGAGCGGATCGTGCGCCGGCTCGAGATCGAGGAGGTGGCGCTGCAGAAGGAGACCGACGCCGCGTCCAAGGATCGGCTCGTCGCGCTCCAGTCCGAGCTCGCCGACTCCAAGGAGAAGCTCGCCGAGCTGACCGCCCGGTGGCAGAACGAGAAGACCGCCATCCAGGGCGTGCAGAAGGTCAAGGAGGAGCTCGACGCGCTGCGCACCGAGTCCGAGAAGGCCGAGCGGGACGGCGACTACGCACGGGTCGCCGAGATCCGTTACGGCCGGCTGCCCGAGCTGGAGAAGCAGCTCGCCCAGGCGGAGGAGAACGACGCCGCCTCCAACGCGATGCTCAAGGAGGAGGTCGGCCCGGAGGACGTCGCCGAGGTCGTCTCCGCCTGGACCGGGATCCCCGTGGGCAAGATGCTCCAGGGCGAGACCGAGAAGCTCCTGCGCATGGAGGACGAGATCGCCCGTCGGGTCGTCGGCCAGAGCGAGGCGGTCCGGGCCGTGTCCGATGCGGTCCGCCGGTCGCGCGCCGGGGTCGCCGACCCCGACCGGCCCACCGGCTCCTTCCTCTTCCTGGGCCCCACGGGTGTCGGCAAGACGGAGCTGGCCAAGGCGCTCGCTGAGTTCCTGTTCGACGACGAGCGGGCCATGGTCCGGATCGACATGAGCGAGTACTCGGAGAAGCACAGCGTCTCGCGGCTGGTGGGTGCCCCTCCGGGGTACGTCGGCTATGAGGCCGGCGGCCAGCTCACCGAGGCCGTGCGGCGGCGTCCGTACACGATCGTGCTGCTCGACGAGGTCGAGAAGGCGCACCCGGACGTGTTCGACATCCTCCTGCAGGTGCTCGACGACGGTCGTCTCACCGACGGCCAGGGCCGGACCGTGGACTTCCGCAACACGATCCTCGTGCTCACCTCCAACCTGGGGGCCGGTGGGTCGCGGGAGCAGACGATGGACGCGGTCAAACGCGCCTTCAAGCCGGAGTTCATCAACCGGCTCGACGACGTGGTGATGTTCGACTCGCTCAGCGAGGAGCAGCTCGAGCACATCGTCGACATCCAGATCGACGAGCTCGCCCGGCGACTCAAGAGTCGGCGACTGGTCCTGGAGGTCGACGACGCGGCCAAGGGCTGGCTGGCCCGGCGCGGGTACGACCCGGCCTACGGCGCCCGCCCGCTGCGCCGGCTGGTGCAGCAGGCGATCGGCGACAAGCTGGCCCGGGCCCTGCTCGGCGGCGACATCCGCGACGGCGACACCGTGCGGGTCTCGCTCGCGGAGGACGGCGAGTCGCTCACGCTGAGCTGACGCCCGTCGCCTGAGCTGGCGGGAACGAGCCGGCGGGTACGAGTTGGCGGACAGGAGATGCGATCGGGAACGGCCCCGACGCGAATCCTGTCCGCCAACTCGTGCCCGGGTGACCGCCCACGTCCCGCATCGCCCACACCTCCTCGCCCGCCCACGCGCCCGCGGAGTGACGGATCAGTCCCCGATGAGGGGATCCGCCTCGTCGTCATCGCGACTACCATGGACCCGTGACCAGAGCCACCGCACCCGCATCCGACACCCAGGCCAGTCCCCTCCTCGTCACGGCGCGCGAGTTGATCAGCGACGTGGCGAGCCTTCCCACCCCCGTGATCCTCGACGTGCGCTGGCGGCTCGGCGACGCCCGCGGGCGCGAGCACTACTACTCGGGCCACATCCCCGGTGCGCAGTACGTCGATCTGCCCACCGAGCTCGCGGGCCAGCGCAACGTCCGCGAGGGCCGCCACCCGCTGCCCTCGCCCGATGATCTCGAGGACGCCCTGCGCCGTGCCGGCGTGCACAACGACAGCCGCGTGGTGATCTACGACGACTCCGGTAACACCTCCGCGGCGCGCGCCTGGTGGCTGATGCGCTGGGCCGGCAAGGAGGACGTCTACCTCCTCGACGGCGGTCTCAAGGCGTGGATCGCCGAGGGCGAGGACCTGGCGGTGGGGCCGGGCAACCCGGTCGAACGCGGCGACTTCACCTTCAGGCTCGATCACATGCGCACGGCCGACATCGACGAGACGCAGGCCAGCCCCGAGGAGGGCGTCCTGATCGATGTCCGCGCGGCCGAGCGCTATGCCGGCCACACCGAGCCGATGGATTCGCGGGCCGGCCACATCCCGGGCGCCGTCAATCTGCCCACCTCGTCGTTCCTCGACGAGAGCGGTCGGTTCCTTCCCGCCGAGCGCATCCGTCAGATGTTCGCCGACGTGGGCGTGACCAGCGGGAAGGACACCGTGGTCTACTGCGGTTCCGGCATCCACGCCTGCCATGCGCTCGCGGCGATGGAGGTGGCCGGGATCGAGGCGGGGAGGTTGTTCCCGGGGTCGTGGTCGCAGTGGTCGGCGGATCGTCGGCGGCCGATCGCCCTGGGGGAGGACCCCCGCTAGCCCCGGGCCTCCGCAGCCTCCCGGGCCCGTCCAGGTCACGCAGCGCCGCGGTGCCTGGCGGGTAACCCCACCAGCGCTGACTACCCTCTGTGGACATGGTCGTGTTCTGGTTCCTCCTGGCCCTCGTGCTGCTCGCCGCGGCGCTCATCCTCCTGCGTCTGGACGCCAGACAACGCGGGGGCGCCGCGTCGCGTGGGACCCCGCCGGCGGTCGGCTCCGGGTCGGCGGGGGAGGGGGCCCTGTCCGACGACG
>NZ_JAALEF010000285.1:0-1231 GCF_014145245.1 Dietzia sp. B44
CTCGTGCGAGTCCCCCTCGACGGCGGTGACACCGCGACCGCCGACCTCGCCGTCGTCGACTTCACCGACCTGCAGGCGGAGGCCACCGACTCCGCGCTCGCGGAGGCCGACGCCCGCGCCGACTCGGTGACGGGTGACGACGTGGCCGACATCCTGTTCACCTCCGGCACCACGGGAAAGAGCAAGGGCGTGGTGGCGCTGCACCGCCAGACGGTCGCCGGTGCGCGCGCGTGGGGCTCGAACGGCGGACTCACCGAGCGCGACCGCTACCTCATCGTCAACCCGTTCTTCCACAGCTTCGGCTACAAGGCCGGGTTCCTGGTCTGCACTCTCTTCGGTTCGACCGTCATCCCGCTGGCCGTGTACTCCCCCACCGAGACCATGCGCCTCGTGCAGGACGAGGGCGCCACCGTCCTGCCCGGTGCCCCCACGATCTTCCAGACGATCCTGGACGCGCCGGACCGGGCGGGGTTCGATCTGTCCTCCCTGCGCCTGGCCGTGACCGGCGCGTCGGTCGTCCCGGTGGTCCTGGTCGAGCGGATGCAGTCCGACCTGGGGCTGGAGACCGTCCTCACCGCCTACGGGCAGACCGAGACGATGGGCTTCATTACCACCACCACGGCGGACGACGACGACGTCACCGTCGCCACCACGTGCGGGCGGGCGTACCCCGGCATGGAGATCCGGATCGGGGACTCCGGCGAGATCCTCACCCGCGGCGAGATGGTGATGCAGGGGTATCTCGACGACCCTGAGAACACCGCGGAGGCCATCGACCCCGACGGCTGGCTCCACACCGGCGACGTGGGCGAGATCGACTCCCACGGCAACCTGCGGATCACCGACCGGCTCAAGGACATGTACATCACGGGCGGGTTCAACGTGTACCCCGCCGAGGTCGAACAGACGCTCGCGCGCCTGGACGGAGTGGTCGAGACCGCCGTCATCGGCGTCCCGGACGACCGGATGGGCGAGGTCGGCAAGGCCTTCGTGGTGCGCCGCGAGGGCTCGTCGCTCACCGAGGAGGACGTCCTCGGGTTCTGCCGCGAGCACCTGGCCAATTTCAAACGCCCCCGCGCCGTGGAGTTCGTGGAGTCCTTCCCGCGCAACGCCTCGGGCAAGATCCTCAAGACCGACCTCCGATGAGCACGGGCCGCCGGGCGGGTGCCGTCGTGGTCACCGGCGCCTCGGGCGGCATCGGCCGCGCGGTGGCCCGGCGCCTGTCCGTCGA